>JBDHSY010000329.1:0-4118 GCA_039808405.1 Xanthobacteraceae bacterium | reverse complement strand
TGCTCGATTTCCTCGCCGCCGAGTTCGCGGCGCTGACGGAGACCGGCGCACGCCGGACGCCCGCGCCGGACATTTTATCGGCGGGCAAAATGGGGTAGGCATGCGCCCGGCTTGACCGCCGCAATCCGGACACCGCACCACCATGGCCCGCAGGCTCGCCGCTGCCCATCATCAGGAACCGATCTCGACGCTCGCCACCTGGGCGCGCTGGATCGCGGTGTTCGCGCTGGTCGCCGTCACCGTGTCGGTCATCGTCGTGCGCTTCGGCTTTCTCGAATACCGCCCGGCCCTGATGACCTTCTTCGGGGCGCTGGCGCTGGCCGGCCTTGCCATCCTGGTCGCCTTTGCCGGCTTCGCCGCGATCTGGGTGAGCGGCGCGCGCGGGCTCGGCCGTATCACGACGGCACTCGCGATCAGCGTCGCGATCCTCGCCTATCCCGCCTATCTCGGCTGGCAGTATCACAAGCTGCCGAAAATCCACGACATCACCACCGACCCGATCGACCCGCCCGGTTTCGACGTGCTGGTGCGGCTGCGCAGCGGCGACGGCGCCAACCCGGCGGTCTATGCCGGCCTCTACTCCGCCGAGCAGCAGCGCCGCGCCTACCCGGACATCGAGCCGGTGGTGCTGGAGACGACGCCGCAGCGCGCCTACGACGCAGCGCTCAAGCTGATCGGCAAACGCAAATGGCTGGTGGTCGATGCGCGGGCGCCGCAAGCGCCGGCGCGCGCCGGCCACATCGAGGCGGTGGCGCGCACGCCGCTACTCGGCTTGCGCGAGGACATCGCCATCCGCGTCCTGCCCGACGCCGACGGCACGCGCATCGATATGCGCTCCTCGTCGCGCTACTTCGAATCCGATCTCGGCTCCAATGCCGCGCGCATCCTCAAATTCGCCGAGGACCTCACTCGCGCCGTCGAAGCCGCCGAGGCGGCGCGCGCCGAGAAGGCACCGACGCTGCCGGCGAGAAGTTCGCACGCCACGGACAAAGGCAAGACCGGCAAGGGCAGCCGGGACAAGGCGGCCAAGGACAAGGCCGCGAAGGACAAGGCTCAGCCGGCCAAGCGGTAGACCCCGCCGATCACCGGATCGCCGTCGGTTGCAACCACGCCGCGCGCCACCAGGTCCTCCAGATGCGCCAGCACCGAAAAGCCCGCGGCATTCACCAGCCGCGGATCGATGCCGATATAGCTCGCCCGCACGATGGCCGGGATGTCGGCCGCGCCCTTGGACAGGCGGTGCAGGATCGAGGCTTCGCGGGCGCGACGATGGCGCGCGAGCTGGCGGACATAGCGCGGCGCGTCGGGAATCTCCGGGCCGTGGCCGGACAGATAGAGCTGCTCGGGGCGCGCCGCGAGCCGCTCCAGCGAGGCCATGTAATCGACCATCGAGCCGTCCGGCGGCACGACGATGGTGGTGGACCAGCCCATCACGTGGTCGCCGACCAGAATGAGATCGCGATCGGCCAGCGCGAACGCCATGTGGTTGGCGGTGTGGCCGGGGGTGGCGATGGCCTCGAGCCGCCAGCCTTGCCCCTCGATCGACTCGCCATCGGGCACCGTCACGTCGGGCCGGAAGTCGAGGTCGGCGCCGGAGTCCGCCGTCGCCGGCTCGGCGGCGTGGCGCGGCCGCGCGGCCCGGTGCGCTCCCTCGGCGTAGACGGTGGCGCCGGTCGCCGCCTTGATGCGCGCGGCATTGGGCGAATGATCGCAATGGGTATGGGTGACGACGATATGCGTCACCGTCTCGCCGCGCACCGCATCGAGCAGCGCCTGCGCATGCGCTTCGTCGTCGGGACCGGGATCGACGATCGCGACCTGGCCCTGCCCGATGATGTAGCTCACCGAGCCGGTGAAGGTGAGCGGGCTCGGATTGGCGCACAATACGCGGCGCACGCCGGGCACCACCTCCTCGACGACGCCGGGCGGCAGCGGAAAGTCGCGATTGAACGGAATGTCGTTTGTGCTGTCGGACATGATCTCACTTACTGCTCGTCGAATTCCTGTCAAACGCCGGCTCACGTGCTCGCCGAGAGCTTGTCCCGGATGCCGCGCAGCGCGCAAGCGGCGCGCCGCTGATCCGGGACCGCCTCGAACCGGCCGTCCTCAGCGGTCCCGGCTCTGCGACGCTGCATGAAGAACGCCGCACCGCGTCCGGGATACACGCTTCACGAAAACGCCTGGATGCCGGTGATGGCGCGGCCGAGGATGAGGGCATGGACGTCGTGCGTGCCCTCGTAGGTGTTGACCGTCTCCAGATTCTGGGCATGGCGCATCACGTGGAACTCGCTGGAAATGCCGTTGCCGCCGTGCATGTCGCGCGCCATCCGCGCGATATCCAGCGCCTTGCCGCAGTTGTTGCGCTTGACGATGGAAATCATCTCCGGCGCCATGCGGCCCTCGTCCATCAGCCGGCCGACGCGCAACGAGCCTTGCAGGCCGAGGGCGATCTCGGTCTGCATGTCGGCGAGTTTCTTCTGCACCAGCTGCGTCGCCGCCAGCGGCCGGTTGAACTGCTTGCGGTCGAGCGTGTACTGCCGCGCGCGATGAAAGCAATCTTCCGCCGCGCCCATCGCCCCCCACGAGATGCCGTAGCGGGCGCGATTGAGGCAGCCGAACGGTCCCTTGAGGCCGGCGACGTTGGGCAGCAGCGCGCTCTCCGGCACCACCACGCCGTCCATCACCACCTCGCCGGTGATCGAGGCGCGCAATGAGAGCTTGCCCTCGATCTTCGGCGCCGACAGCCCCTTCATGCCCTTTTCGAGGACGAAGCCGCGGATCTGGTTGTCGTGCGCAGCCGATCTGGCCCAGATCACGAACACGTCGGCGATCGGCGCATTGGAGATCCACATCTTCGAGCCGGTCAGGCGATAGCCGTCGGCGACCTTCTCGGCGCGGGTTTTCATGCCGCCGGGATCGGAGCCGGCGTCGGGCTCCGTCAGGCCGAAGCAGCCGACCCACTCACCGGTCGCGAGCTTCGGCAGATACTTTTTGCGCTGGCTCTCGTCGCCATAGGCATAGATCGGATACATCACCAGCGAGGACTGCACCGAGTTCATCGAGCGGTAGCCGGAATCGACGCGCTCGATCTCGCGCGCCACCAGGCCGTAGGCGACGTAGCTGGCGCCGGCGCAGCCGTAGTCCTCGGGGATGGTGACGCCGATCAGGCCGAGCTCGCCCATCTCGGTGAAGATGTCGCGGTCGGTCTTTTCCTTCAGGTAGGCTTCCGTCACCCGCGGCAACAGCTTGTCCTGCGCATAGGCGCGGGCGGTGTCGCGGATCAGCCGCTCGTCCTCGGTCAGTTGGTCGTCGAGGAGAAAGGCGTCGTCCCACTGGAACCGGGCCGGGGCGGGCTGGCTCTTGGCCTGGGCATGTGCGCTCATGGGCGACTGACCTCCTGTGACGGGCCGCGACGATAGCAGAGAACGTTAAGTCCTGCCGCCGTCGCCTTCAAGCTGGATGGTTTCCACGATCTCGATGCCGAACCCCGACAGTCCCATATAGTCGTGGCTCGACATCGACAGGTTGCGGATCGAGGTGACGCCGAGATCGCGCAAAATCTGGGCGCCGACGCCGATCTCGCGCCATTGCCGGTTGCGGTCGTCCTCAGCCGTGTGCGGCGCATCGATCGGCTCGACCGGTACGCCGGCGGCGCCGTCGCGCAGGTAGACCAGCACGCCGCGCCCCTCCTTGCGGAAGTGTTCGAGCGCGGCGCTGACGCGATCGTGGCCGAGGAACACGTCCTTGACGATGTTCGGCTTGTGGAAGCGGGTGAGGATGTTGCGGCCGTCGCCGACGCTGCCGTAGACGAAGGCGGCGTGATAGACCGGATCGAACGGCGTGCGATAGGCAAACCCCTGCAACGGCCCGATCGGACTGTCGGTGGTGAAGCTCGACACGCGCTCGACCAGCTTCTCGCGCGCCTGACGGTAGGCGATCATGTCGGCGATGGTGACGTGCTTGAGCCCGTGGGCGGCGGCGAAGCGCACCACCTGCTCGCCCTTCATCACGCTGCCGTCGTCGTTCATCAGTTCGCTGATGACGCCGACCGGCGGCAGGGCGGCGAGCTTGCACAGATCGACCGCCGCCTCGGTATGGCCGGAGCGCAAAAGCACCCC
>JBDHSY010000328.1:0-4119 GCA_039808405.1 Xanthobacteraceae bacterium | reverse complement strand
GACGATGATCTCAAGGATCCCGGTATCGTTGCCGATGTCGTAGGCACCGAAGCCTTCCGCCATGTCGGCATTGAGATTGATCGCGGGCGTCATCGCGCACCTCTTTTCGTCGTTACGGGAAACCATAAAGTACTATTATTAGAAAGACAATATGTCTCTCCCGGCCAGGCGGTCGGCCTGCTCCGTCCGGGCCGAGGCGCGGGCGGCTGTCGCGTACGGGTCACCGGTCCCGGGGCGGCACGGCGCCACCCTACCATTTCACCGGCGCGGCACGGCGCGAAATCGCGAAAACCCCTGCGCCGTCGGGCAAACTGCCCAAGGATTGCGCTGCGATGCGTAACGAATACGCTTGAGCGGGGCCGGGCCGTCCGTGATGATTTGCGCGCATATGAGCAAAAAACGCTTGACGATGCCGTCCGGCTGATCTCAATATACTAAAAACGGTAAGACCATATCAATTTAAGATGGTAACTCGTGCCCGGCCACACAACCTTGCGGCGATGGTCCGGCCGGCCGGTCAACAGGTTCAATTGGAGACGCCGAGGGGAGTAATGATGGAAAAATCTCTGAACAAGTTAGCCACAATTGCCGCGGCAGCCGTGCTGGCCGCGGGCTGGACCGCGGCGGCCGGTGCGCAGACGATCAAGGTCGGCGTCAACGAGCCGCTGACCGGACCTTTCGCCGCCTCCGGCACCTATGTCGTCAACGGCGCGAAAATCGCGGCGGACCAGATCAATGCCGCCGGCGGCCTGCTCGGCAAGAAGCTGGAGCTGGTCATCGAGGACAACAAGAGCAATCCGACCGAAGCCGCGGCCGTGGCGGAAAAGCTCATCACCGCCGACAAGGTGCCGGTGATCATGGGCGCCTGGGGCTCCAGCCTGACGCTGGCGGTGATGCCGAAGCTGATGGAATACAAGGTGCCGATGCTGGTCGAGACCTCCTCGTCCGGCAAGATCACCACCTCGGGCAATCCTTATGTGTTCCGCACGTCGCCGCCGTCGTCGCTCGAGGCCGCCGCGTTCAAGGACATTTTCCCGAAGCTGAACATCAAGAAGGTCGATTTCCTCGTCATCAATAACGACTGGGGTCGCGGCGCCGCCGACGATTTCGGCAAGATGTTCAAGGAGAACGGCGTCCAGGTCGGTTACGTCGAGACCATGGACCAGTCCGCCCAGGACATGAGCGCGCAGCTCTCGAAGATCCGCGGCTCCGACTCCGACACCATCATGGTGACCACTGCGGTCGAGCAGCTCACCCTGGTGCTGAAGCAGGCCGCCGCGCTCGGCATCAAGAAGCGGATCGTCACCACCGGCGGTTCGCAGAACCCCGACCAGCTGATCGATCAGGCCGGCGCCGCGGCGAACGGCTCGTATCACCTGACCACCTTCGCGCCGTGGGTGCCCGATGCGACGCCCGATCCGGCGGCGACCAAGTACTTCCTCGGCGAGTGGAAGAAGCGCGGCTACCATTTCGCCGGCGCGACCGAGAGCTTCCGTGGCTATGACGGCATCCGCACGATCGCCGAGGCGATCAAGAAGGCCGGCAAGGCCGAGCCGGAAGCGATCACCAAGGCGTTCTGGGAAGTCGACTTCACCGGGCTCAACGGCAAGATCAAGTTCAACAAGCAGGGACCTGCCGGCAAGGAAAGCGGCCAGAGCCGGCCCGAGGTCTACTTGATCCACATCGAGAACGGCAAGGTCACGCTTCCCAAGCTGTAAGTACGCCATCGACCGGGGGCGCGCGCCGCGCGAGCGGTGCACGCCCCCGGCCGGCGGTTTTCCCGCCTAGCGCCCATTGCGGATGGACGCCGGCCGCGTCGTTCGTCGAGCGTCGCAGGGCAGCGAACCAGAGCGAACCGAGGTGATCTTTCGTGGTCGAATTCGGACAACATATCATCAATATGCTGATCCTCGGCAGCACCTATGCGCTGCTCGGCATCGGCCTCACGCTGATCTTCGGCATCATGCGCATCGTCAACTTCGCGCATGGTGAACTTTACGCCTTCGGCGCCTATTTCGTGTACCTCGCGTCGATGATGCTCGGCATCAACTTCTTCGTCGCGCTGCTGCTCGCCATCGTGGCCGGCTGCCTGATGGGGGCGCTGATCGAAGTGACCCTGCTGCGGCCGATGCGCAATGCCGACATCGACACGACCATGCTGGTGATGATCGGCGCGATGATCATCATGCAGAACACCGAACAGTTCATCTGGGGCGGCGTCGGCAAGTCGGTGAACACGCCCTTTCCCCAGGCGCCGCTCCAGGTCGGCCCGTTCTTCGTGTCGTGGCTCAGCCTGTTCGTGTTCTTCGCGGCGCTGGGACTGATCGGCGCGACCTACCTGCTGATCAACCGCACCAAGCTCGGCAAGGCGATGCGCGCCACCTTCCAGGACCGCGATACCGCCTCGCTGATGGGCGTGAACGTCCAGGCCATCTACATGGCGACCTTCGCCATCGGCTCGGCGCTGGCCGCCGCGGCCGGCGCGCTTCTCGGCGCGGTCTACGTCATCACGCCGCAGATGGGCAATCTCGCCGCGCTGAAGTCGTTCGCCATCGTGATCCTCGGCGGCCTCGGCAGCATCGGCGGCGCCACCATCGGCGGCTTCATCCTGGCGCTCGCCGAGGAAATGGGCGCCGGCTACGTCTCGTCGGGCTATCGCGACGCGATGGGCTTCCTCATCATCATCGCTGTTCTGCTGTTCCGGCCCACCGGACTGTTCGCGCGCAAGGAGCGGATCGGATGAAGCGGCTTTTCCCCTGGGCCGTTCTGCTCGTCTTCGCAACGGTCCCGCTGTGGCTCAACGATCCCTATCTGTTGAACGCCTTCATCACCACCGGCGTGTTCATCATCGCCGCGATGAGTCTCAACCTGCTGCTCGGCTACACCGGGCAGCTCAGCCTCGGCCACGTCGCGTTCTTCGGCATCGGCGCCTATACCAGCGCGCTAGTGTCGCTGGGTTTCGATGTCGAACTGCTGTTCGGCATCCGCGTCGTGCATGAGCCATGGCCGGTGTGGTCCGGCTTCATCATCGGCACGCTGGTCGCCGGCCTGTTCGGCTATCTGGTCGGCAAGCTGTCGTTCCGGGTGCGCGACGCCTACTTCGTCATCGTCTCCATCAGCTTTGCCGAGGTGACGCGCCTCGTGGCGTTGAACTGGGTCGAGCTGACGCAGGGGCCGCTGGCCCTGACCTCGATCCCGCCGCTGACGCTGGGCCTGCCGGGCATCGGCTATTTCGACTTCTACAGCAAGCAGTCGAACTACTATCTGGTGCTCGGTGTTCTGGTGATTTCCTATGTCATCATCAGTCGGCTGGTGAAGTCGCGGATCGGCCGGGCGATGGTGGCGCTCAAGGAAAACGAATCGCTGGCGGTCTCCGTCGGCATCGACGTCACCCGCTACCTGGTGCTGGCCGCGGTGATCTCCGCCGGCATGGCGGGTGCCGCCGGCAGCCTCTACGCCCACTATCTGAAGATCATCGATCCCGACGTGTTCCTGTTCCTCTACACCATCACCATGGTCATCATGGTGGTGACCGGCGGCAAGGGAACGCTGGCCGGCCCGATCGTCGGCGGCCTGATCTTCGGCTTCATCCCGGTGATCGCGCGTTCGTTCGCCGCGCCCGAGATCCAGTGGATCCTGTATGGAGCGTTCATGATCCTGATCCTGTTCGTGCTGCCGCAGGGAATCGTTCCGGCCATCGAAAAGTGGTTCGGGGTGTCGAACGAGGCTGACGAACCCCGGCAGAACACCCCGACCAGCGCCAAGACACAGGACGCATCGTGACCAGCAGCAGCCAGACTTCCACGCAGCCGGTGGTGCTGACGCTGGAGCACATCGCGGTTCATTTCGGTGGCCTCGTCGCCATCTCCGACCTGAACTTCGTGGTCCACGAGGGCGAGGTGGTCGGCCTGATCGGCCCGAACGGCGCCGGCAAGACCACGGCGTTCAACGTCGTCACGGGCTTCATGCGTCCGACCAAGGGCGAGGTGCGTTACAAGGGCACTGTGCTCAACAACCTGAAGCCGCATCAGGTGGCCGAACTCGGCCTGGTGCGGACGTTCCAGACCATCCGCTCCTATGAGGATTTCACCTTGATGGAGAGCATCCTGGCGGCGACCC
>JBDHSY010000327.1:0-4130 GCA_039808405.1 Xanthobacteraceae bacterium | reverse complement strand
TCAAGGCTATTACTTCGGCAAGCCCATGCCGATTTCGGACATCTCCAATTGGATAACGAAACTTGAGACGAGGCCGAGAAATCCGCATACGACAATCGGCATATTCTGATCCCGCTGCCGTGTGACGAGCCCGCTTTCTCCCGTCCGAACACCTCGCTCCGTTCACCCGACTATGGTGATGATCCGCGTTGCCGCGACCATGGCCCAGGATGATGATCCTTGACGGCCGGGTGAACACTTAATAGTGTTTCCGTCGGCAGCCTGTTTCAGACGTCATGCCCCGTGTTGGGCTTTATCCGTCGCTTCGGTGCGCGGGATGTAAGCTGATCGGCTCGCTCTATCGATACAAGTAAGATGACGCGTTGCGCTGCTGTGATGGCAGCGCCGCACGATGCTGTTGCGTGTGCCTTCGGCGGAAGACGGGCGCGCGCTCGGAGGGGCGTGCCTTCATGAAAGGTCTGAGTTTTGCGGCGGCGCATCGGGAGCGATCTCGGTGTCCCGATGATAGCCATGATACGCGCCGCGCGGTGCCTGGCCGGGTTTGGTGATGGGCGGTCGCTTGGAGGAGCAGGAGAGTTGGGATGCCGGTGATCTCGGTTGCGGGGAACTGGTCATCGAGCTTCGTCGGCGGCTGCGGCGAATGCCGGGGCAGGTGCTGAAAGTGATCGCATACGACCCCGCGGCGCCTGTCGATCTCCCGGCCTGGTGCCGGATGACGAGCAACGAGTTGCTGGACAGCGATACCGATACGAAGAGCTTCTGGATCAGGTCGAGAACGAACTGGACTTAAAGTTTCGCCCGGCGTTGCCGCGCGCATATGATTCTAGCAGTAGGGGCGCGCGACGCCCGGATCTCAAGACGAGGAGGAATGAAGAATGCCCGGAAAGTTCGTTGTCAGCCTGACCTGCGCCAAGGACGATACCGACAAGGCGACGGTAGCCTTCGTGGTCGCCAACGCGGCGGTGGCATCCGACAAGGATACGGTGGTGTTTCTCTCGACGGAAGGCACCCGCCTCGGCGTCAAGGGCTACGCCGACGACGTTCACGAGCAGGGGTTTGCACCGCTCAAGGACTTGATGACAAATTTTGCGGAAGCCGGGGGCAAAATCTATGTCTGCTCGCCGTGCTTCAAGAAGCGCGGCCTCGATGAAAACAACCTTGTCGCGGGTGCGGCCGTCGTCGGTGGCGCCAAGCTCGTGGAGTTCATGAGCGACGGCGCGCCGAGCGTCAGCTACTAGGTCCGGGCGGGAGACGAGCGATGATCCCGCTCCGCAGAATGCTGGGGATGTTTGTGCTCGGCGCGCTCGGCTACGTTGTCCTGAGCTACCTGACGTTCCGGGTGCCGGCGACGCTGGCCGACGCCGAACTGTGCGGCTTCATTGAGCAGGACTTCAATGCCGCGGGCCAGATGATCTACCCGCCGGTGTCGGCCTGGTGGATCAGCTTTACCCGGCTGCAGGAGTACTGGACCGCGATGTCGGTCGGCCTGTCGGTGGCCTTCATCGCCTTTGCGCTGACCGTGGGTCGGCGCGCCGGCGGTGGAACGGCGACCGGGGCCGCCTTCGGCGGCGGAGTGCTGGCGGTATCGGCGCTCTGCGTCAGTTGCCTCGCTCCGGCGCTCTCCGTTGTCGGACTTGGCATTGCCGGCACGTTGCTGGCGGGCGTGCCGAAGTGGCTGATCGCGCTCAATACGTTGCTTTTGACAGGCTGGGGCACGCTGTTCCTGTCGCGCCGGTTGTCGGCTTGTGCCTTGCCAAGCTGCGATAAGGTCGAGCCGCACCCAACCGACGACCTGCTGCAATCGCGGGCGTAGTCGTCGATTGCGCCCCGCCTGAAGAAAAGAGTGGCATCCGCCGCAAACGGATGCGGACCGAGGGAGGAACACTTAAATGATGCGCCGGATCCTGTCTGGCACGGCCGTTGCCGCGCTTCTCGTCGCCGCTTCGCCGGCGATCGCCACCGATTACGCCACGGTGCTGCGGCCGGCAAAACCCGGCATGCCGCTGGCGCATCCGATCGCGAGCAATGACATCGCGCCGCCGCCGTTCTCCCTGATTGCCGACCGGCCGGTGCGTCCGGCCTATGTGCCGGGGCTTCCGGGGCTTGCGCAGGGGCGCACCGTTACCGATGACTTCGGTCGCAAGCCGCCGAAATTCGATGCCGTGTTCATTCGCAAGAGCAGGGTCGAGAACGGCGAGGTGGTGATTCCCGCCGGCGGCCTCGTCTATCACGAGGATACCTGGGGCGGCGAAGTGGCGTTGCGCGGCGAGCCGATCCCGGTGCTCGGACGGCTGCCGACCTATGTCGATTACGACATGTCGGTGGTGGTCAAGGAAAACGTCACCATTCCGGCCGGGCAGAGCGTCGTCGTCGGCGGCACGGTCTATCAGTATTACGCGACGGTTGGGCACGGCAAGACCGCCAATCATACGCTGCACGTCAAGACCATCGCCGGCACCGATTGGGAATGGGCCTTCGGCTCGCCGGTGCTCTCCACCACCCAGACCGATTGGTGGAACGGTCTGGCGTTCACCCAGCTCTATAATCAGGGCAAGGCGCGCGAAGCCAATCCCAAGCAGATGGCGTTCGACTGGCTGTCCGGCGTGCGCATGGACCGCATCGTGCTGGCTGACGACAAGGTGTTCGCCGGGCTTGCCGGCGCGGGCGACGAATGGAAGGCAGGCAATCGCACCGTGAAGGTCGCCGCCGTCGATTCCGCTGCCGGCACCGTCGATGTCGAGGTGATCGAGGACGGCAAGGTGGTGCTGGCGAAGACGCTCGGCCCGGTGCAGAACGATCTTCTGATCGAGGATACCGGCGCGCGCAAGAAGCTGGTGTTCGAGCATGGCGACGTCATCGGCTTTCTGTCGCCGTGGCCGGAGCCGTTCAAGGACGGCAAGGCCAACCTGAAGATTTACGGCAAGGCGTTCAGCCTGCGTTACGGCGAACCTTACGCCGGCGATCCACGCTTCGCCGTTTATCCGGTCGGCTGCCCGACCGGGCACAATTTTGGGTTCATGCTGGTCAACAAGGATGAAATCCGGCTCAAGCCCGGCGCCAGCGTTGACGGCCCCGAAGGCTATTTCAAGATCGCGATCGATCGTATCGAAGGCGATAACGTACTTGGCTGGCACATTGCCGACAAGCAGGGCAATCGTTCGGCCAATCTCGGCGGCCCGACCATTACCAACGTCGATCTGGTGCTCGGCCAGGGCCGCGTGGCGGGGCAGGCGATCCTGAAGGACGTCGGCCGCCAGATGCTGGCGCGCACCTACGACAACATGCTGGCGCAGAGCGCACCGAATGCGAACGCGGCGGCCCCGGCAGCCTCGCACGTCGCGACGCCGGCAGCGGCAACGCCGCATGTGGCGCAAGCCTCGCTGTCGGCCGGCATGATTGCCGCCTTCGGCGTATTCGGGCTCGGCATCGGTGCTATCGGCTACGAAGTCGGCCGCAGGCGGCGGAAAGCCTGATCCGCGCGGAGGGTGCGTCGAACCATGGATCCCGTTTTCGCTCACAGCGAAACGCCCGACGTCAGCTTCGACGGCGGGGAGCTCGATTGTGGCAACGGCCTTTTGCTGTTGATTCGCAAGCATATCGACCCGCTGCCGCGCGGCGGGCTGCTTGAGATCAGATCGACAGAGATCTCGGTCGATGAGGACCTGCCGTCCTGGTGCCGCCTGACCGCCAACGAACTGGTGAGTTGGACCAAGGAGGGCAAGCAGCGCAGCTTCCTCGTCTGCAAGGGCAGCCTTTCCGAGCGTGGCCAGGCTGAGGCGGAGGGGCCGGCGATGCCCGTCACCGCGACAGCCACAAGCGAGGCGGCGGCAACGTCGCGCCGTGCGCAGCCGATCCCGGCGCCTGTCGTTCCGCCGCTGTCGGTGATGGGCATGGGAAGCTGGCCGCGGCCGCGCTGGATGGTCACGGCGATGCACGATCACGTGCAGGGGCGCCTCGATGGGGCGGCCTTTCAGGAGATTGCCGACGACGCGGTGCGGCTCGCTGTCGGCGCCCAGCAGCGCGCCGGCGTCGATGTCGTGACCGACGGCGAACAGCGGCGCGACAGCTACGCGAGCTTCGTCGCGACCCGGCTGGAGGGCTGCCAGCTCGTACCGCTGATCGACCTGTTG
>JBDHSY010000326.1:0-4145 GCA_039808405.1 Xanthobacteraceae bacterium | reverse complement strand
GATCGAGAGCGCGGAAGCGGCGCGCCGCGCCGCCGCCGATGCGCTGGCGGCGGCGGAAAACGCCGTGGCCGAGACCGACCGCGAGGCCCGCGCCGCGCTGGAAGCGCTGTCGGCCGCGCGCGAAGCCACCGCCCGCGCCGAGGAACGCAAGGTCAGCGCGCAAAGCCGCCTCGAGGACGTCGAGCGCGAAATCCGCGACCTGCTCGAGGTGGAGCCGCAGGCCGCCGCCGCCATCGCCGAGATCGCGCCGGGCGACGACCTGCCGGAGCTTTCCGCCGTCGAGGCCGACCTCGACAAGCTCAAGCGCGACCGCGAGCGCCTCGGCGCCGTCAACCTGCGCGCCGAGGAGGAATTGCGCGAGGTCGAAGCCCAGCACGGCACGCTGACCACCGAGCGCGACGACCTGGTGGAGGCGATCAAGAAGCTGCGCACCGGCATCCAGAGCCTCAACCGCGAGGCGCGCGAGCGGCTGCTCGCCTCCTTCGAGACCGTCAACAGCCATTTCCAGCGGCTGTTCACGCAGCTGTTCGGCGGCGGCGAGGCCGAGTTGAAGCTGGTCGAGAGCGACGACCCGCTGGAAGCCGGGCTCGAGATCGTCGCCAAGCCGCCGGGCAAGAAGCCGCAGACGCTGTCGCTGTTGTCCGGCGGCGAGCAGGCGCTGACGGCGCTGGCGCTGATTTTTGCCGTGTTCCTCACCAACCCCTCGCCGATCTGCGTGCTCGACGAGGTGGACGCGCCGCTCGACGACCACAACGTGGTGCGCTTCTGCAACCTGATGAACGAGATGGTGCAATCGACCGAAACGCGCTTCATCATCATCACCCACAACCCGATCACCATGTCGCACATGAACCGGCTCTACGGGGTGACGATGGCCGAGCGCGGCGTCTCCCAACTGGTGTCGGTCGATCTCGAAGCGGCGGTCAAGATCCGCGATTCCAAGGTGGCGTGAGGCGCGGGCCGCGCCCGGCCTGAACCTTTTCCCGTCCGGACGGACCAAGTAAGAGCCCGCCGCACTTTGCCGTGCCGGCGGCTTTTGCTTTATGCTGCCCGCCGTCACCTCTCCCTGGAGCCTCGCCCATGTCCACCGGCTGGATCGTTCTCGGCGTCCTCGTCGTCCTCGCCTTCATCGTGTTCGCGGCCTACAACCGGCTGGTCGCGCTGAGCCAGCGCGTCAACCAGGCGTTTGCCGACATCGACGTGCAGCTCAAGCTGCGCCACGACCTGATCCCCAACCTGGTGGAGACGGTGAAGGGCTATGCCAGCCACGAGCGCGGCACGCTCGACGAGGTGGTGAAGGCGCGCAATGCGGCGCTGTCGGCGCAAGGGCCGGCGCAGGTCGCCGCCGCCGAGAACATGCTGACCGGCGCGCTCGGCCGCCTGATCGCGCTGGCGGAGGCCTATCCCGACCTCAAGGCCAACGCCAACTTCCAGCAGTTGCAGGGCGAACTCTCCGACATCGAGAACAAGATCGCCGCCGCGCGGCGCTTCTTCAACAACGCCGTGCAGGAGTACAATACCGGCATCCAGCAGCTGCCGGCGGCGCTGTTCGCCGGCGCGCTCGGCTTCACCAAAAAAGATTTCTTCGACCTCGGCGAGACCCGCACCACGCTGGAGCAGGCGCCCGCGGTCAAGTTCTGATCGCGCGGAGACAACCGGCGAGGCGCCATGGCCGCCTACGGGCTCTACACCCACATCGCATCCAACAGGCGGCGCTCGGTTCTGCTGCTCGCCGGGCTGTTCGTGCTGGTCTATGTGATGGTGTTCGCGGGCGCCCTGCTCGCGGAAGCGATCGGCGACCCCGACCGCACGGTGAATGCCTATCTCGCGGCCGCCTGGCGCGACCTCTTGGTCGCGCTGCCGTTCGCCACCGCCGGCGCGGCGCTCTGGATCGCCATCGCCTGGCGCTTCAACGGCAAGCTGATCGATCTCGTCACCGGGGCCCATGGCGTGACCCGGCAGGAGCAGCCAAAGCTCTACAATCTCCTGGAGAACCTGTGCATCTCGCGCGGCATCGCCATGCCGAAGCTGAAGATCCTCGAGACCGACGCGCTCAACGCCTACGCCTCCGGCCTCAACGACAGGCAATATTCCATCACCGTCACCACCGGGCTCGTCAACGCCCTCACCGACGCGGAGATCGAGGCGGTGCTCGGCCACGAGCTCACCCATATCCGCAACGGCGACGTGCGCATGATGATCATCGCCGTGGTCATCGCCGGCGTCGTCGGCTTCTTCGCGGAACTGTTCTTCCGCCTGTTTCTCAACAACGGCTGGCGCATCGGCGGCGGCCGTGGCTCCTCGTCCGGCGACAGCCGCAGGAGCGGCGGCGGCGGAGGTGGCGGCGGCGCCATCGTCGTCATCGTGATCGCGGCGGCGCTGATCGCGCTCGCCTGGCTGTTGTCGCAGGTGATCCGTTTCTCGCTGTCGCGCGCCCGCGAATACCTCGCCGACGCGGGCTCGGTCGAACTGACCAAGAACCCCGACGCGATGATCTCGGCGCTGCGCAAGATCGAGGGCCGGGGCGAACTGCCGCCGGCCACCTCGTCGGTGATGGAGTTGTGCGTGGACAACCCGCGCGACAGCTTTGCCGACCTGTTCGCCACCCACCCCGCGATCGACAAGCGGATCGCGGCGCTGATCGAATTCGCCGGCGGCCACGATCCCGGCCCGCTGACGCTGCCGCCGCGCGCGGACGAGACTGCCGGCGGAACCGACGCCGACGCCCCATCCGCCAACGCCGGTCCGTGGGGGCTCCACCCCGACGATCCCAGGTTCGAGCGCCTGCCGCCGAAATATCGCGAGGCGTTCGAACAGTGGCAGAAGCAATTCCCCAACGGCCCTTGGGGGTTGCGTTAACGACCCGGCCGGATTCATGTCGCTGCGGCCGGAAAGCCGAATTGAAATCTCCCCGTTTTCTGCCATGTTCCTCGCGCAACGTGACACGGCGGGCCGGGGGGCGTTCCTGCCCGCATCACACCGCAACAAGCGTCGGCCGCGCGAACGAGGGTCCGTCCGCCTGACGACGCGTCACACGCATGGGGATTATCATGGCGAAACCGGCAGTCATCGTGGTGGGCGCGGACAAGGGCGGGGTCGGCAAGACCACGGTGGCGCGCACGGTGCTCGACTATTTCAGCGCCAACAACATCCCGACCCGCGCCTTCGACACCGAAGCGCCGCGCGGCACGCTCAAGCGCTTCCACCCGGACGCGACCGAGATCGTCGACATGACGGCGACCGCCGACCAGATGAAGATTTTCGATACCCTCAACAGCGCCGCCCCCTCGGTCACCGTGATCGACGTGCGCGCCGGCCTGTTGTCGCCGGCGCTCGCCTCGCTGCGCGACATCGGCTTCCTCGACGCCGCGCGCTCCGGCCAGATCACCTTCGCCGTGTTCCACATCCTCGGGCCGTCGATCGCCTCCCTGGACGAGATCGCCGAGACCGCCTCCTTCATGACCGGCGCGAAGTATTTCCTGGTGAAGAATTTCATCAACAACACGAGCTTCTTCGAGTGGGACCAGGCGACCTACAATTCGTATTTCCACCGCATCAAGGACGCCACCGAGATCACCATCCCGAAGCTCAACGAAATGGCGTTCGAGCAGGTCGAGGTCGCCTCCGTGCCGTTCGTCAAATTCGTCGGCAACAAGGGACCGAAGGACGAAGCGGCCGACTACTCCTTCGTGCTGCGCGGCTATGTGCGGCACTGGCTGACCAACGTCTGGAACGAGTACGACCGCATCAAGCTCACCGACATCGTCGGCGGCAAGGGCAAGGCCGCGCGCAACGAGGACGGCGACAAGTAGGCCCTGTCGCTTTTTGACGCGTTTCCGTCACGCGAACCGGCGGCCACCGCATCGAAACCGCCAGAGCGCCCCCGCCTGAAACCGCCGGGCCGCACCCGGCAACGACGAGGAGCGGACCCGAAAGCCGCTACAGACGCCTGTCATGCCCCGCACGCCGGTCTATATCGTCTGCTCGCCCCGTCCCGGCGTCGGCAAGACGCTGCTGGCGCGGCTTGCCACCGAGTTCCTGCTGCTGTCGCACGGCGCGGTGCTGGCCTTCGACATCAGCCTGCGCGATCCCTCGCTGGTCGATTACCTGCCGCGCCTCACCGAGACGGCGGACATCGACGACAC
>JBDHSY010000325.1:0-4159 GCA_039808405.1 Xanthobacteraceae bacterium | reverse complement strand
AGACCGGGCCGGCCGGCAAGCAGGTCAACCGCCTCTACATCGAGGACGGCTCCGACATCGACAAGGAGTTCTATCTGTCGGCCCTGGTCGATCGCGAGACCTCGCGCATCGCCTTCGTGGTCTCGACCGAAGGCGGCATGGACATCGAGCAGGTCGCCCACGACACGCCCGAGAAGATCGTCACCTTCTCCGTCGATCCGGCGACCGGCGTCATGCCGCATCACGGCCGCACCGTGGCCAAGGCGCTCAACCTGACCGGCGACCTCGCCAAGCAGGCCGGCAAGCTGGTCGAGAAGCTCTATGCGGCGTTCGTCGGCAAGGACATGTCGATGCTCGAGATCAACCCGCTGGTGGTGACCAAACAGGGCGAGCTGAAGTGCCTCGATGCAAAGGTGTCGTTCGATCCCAACGCGCTCTACCGCCACCCGGACCTGGCGGACCTGCGTGACGAGAGCGAGGAGGACCCCAAGGAGATCGAGGCGTCGAAATACGACCTCGCCTATATCGCGCTCGACGGCTCGATCGGCTGCATGGTCAACGGCGCGGGGCTGGCCATGGCGACGCTGGACATCATCAAGCTGTACGGCGAGAGCCCGGCCAACTTCCTCGACGTCGGCGGCGGCGCCTCGGAAGAAAAGGTCGCGGCCGCGTTCAAGATCATCACCGCCGATCCCAACGTGAAGGGCATTCTGATCAACATCTTCGGCGGCATCATGAAGTGCGACGTGATCGCGCGCGGCGCCATCGCCGCGGTCAAGTCGGTCGGACTCAAGGTGCCGCTGGTGATCCGGCTGGAGGGCACCAACGTGGCCGAAGGCAAGCGTATCGTCAACGAATCCGGGCTCAACGTGGTGGCCGCCGACGATCTCGACGATGCCGCCCAGAAGATCGTCAAGGCCGTGCGAGGGGTGGCGTAAATGTCCGTGCTGATCGACAGGAACACCCGCGTCATCACGCAAGGCTTCACCGGCCGCAACGGCACCTTCCACTCCGAGGCGGCGATCGCCTACGGCACGAAAGTGGTCGGCGGCACCTCGCCCGGCAAGGGCGGCTCGACCCATCTCGGCCTGCCGGTGTTCGACACCGTGGCTGAGGCGCGCGCGGCGACCGGGGCCGACGCCTCGGTGATCTACGTGCCGCCGCCGGGGGCGGCCGACGCCATCTGCGAGGCGATCGACGCCGAAATCCCGCTGATCGTCTGCATCACGGAGGGGATTCCGGTGCTCGACATGGTGCGCGTCAAGCGGGCGCTGTCGGGCGGCAAGTCGCGGCTGATCGGGCCGAACTGCCCCGGCGTCGTCACCGCCGGCGAGTGCAAGATCGGCATCATGCCGGCCAACATCTTCCACCCCGGCAACGTCGGCATCGTGTCGCGCTCCGGCACCCTGACCTACGAGGCGGTGTTCCAGACCACCGCCGAAGGGCTCGGCCAGACCACCGCCGTCGGCATCGGCGGCGACCCGGTCAAGGGCACCGAGTTCATCGAGGTGCTGGAGATGTTTCTGGCCGACGACAACACCAAATCCATCGTCATGATCGGCGAGATCGGCGGCTCGGCCGAGGAGGACGCGGCGCAGTTCATCAGGGACGAGGCCAAACGCGGGCGGGCGAAGCCGATGGTCGGCTTCATCGCCGGCCGCACCGCCCCGCCGGGACGCCGCATGGGCCACGCCGGCGCCATCGTCTCCGGCGGCAAGGGCGATGCCGAATCCAAGATCGCGGCGATGGAAGCGGCCGGAATTACCGTTTCGCCGTCGCCGGCGCGGCTCGGCAAGACCCTTGTCGAGAAATTGAAGCAATAGTTCAGTTTTTGGTGGTTTTTATCGCGTTTATTTATCCTATCTGGAGTAAGAGTTAAGTTTGCGGCTATCGGGCCGCAAACGGGACGCGATGCTGCTGGTGGCGTCGTGTCGGCCCACAATCAGGACAGGATGATGTCTCGCCAGGACGCGAACGCCGCTTTTGCCCTCACCTCGTTTCTCCAAGGCGCCAACGCCAGTTACATCGACGCCATCTACGACCGCTACGAGCAGGATCCGGCCTCCGTCGATGCCGAGTGGCGGACGTTTTTCGAGAGCCTCAAGGACGCCCCCGGCGACATCGCCAGGAACGCCGCCGGCCCGAGCTGGGCGCGCCGCGACTGGCCGCGGGTGGCCCGCGACGATCTGACCTCGGCGCTCGACGGCGACTGGCCGCAGGTCGAGAAGGTTCTCGGCGACAAGATCGCCAGGCGCGCTGAGGCCGCCGGCATCGATCTCGACATCGCCGACGTGCAGCAGGCGACCCGCGATTCCGTGCGCGCCATCATGCTGATCCGCGCCTATCGCATGCGCGGCCACTTCCACGCCAACCTCGACCCGCTCGGCATCGAGGGCCAGAAGGATCACGAGGAACTCGATACCCGCAGCTACGGTTTCACCGAGGCCGACCTCGACCGCAAGATTTTTATCGATCACGTGCTCGGGCTCGAGACCGCGACGCTGCGCGAGATCGTGGCGATCTGCGAGCGCACCTACTGCCAGACGCTCGGCGTCGAGTTCATGCACATCTCCGACCCGGCGCAGAAGGCGTGGATTCAGGAGCGCATCGAGGGCCCGGACAAGGAAATCTCCTTCACCCGCGAGGGCCGCCGCGCCATCCTGATGAAGCTGGTCGAGGCCGAGGGCTTTGAGAAGTTCTGCGACGTCAAGTTCACCGGCACCAAGCGGTTTGGCCTCGACGGCGGCGAATCGCTGATCCCGGCGCTGGAGCAGATCATCAAGCGCGGCGGCAATCTCGGCGTGCGCGAGATCGTGCTCGGCATGCCGCACCGCGGCCGCCTCAACGTGCTGACCCAGGTGATGGGCAAGTCGCACCGCGCGCTGTTCCACGAGTTCAAGGGCGGCTCCGCCAACCCCGACGAGGTCGAGGGCTCGGGCGACGTCAAGTATCACCTCGGCGCCTCTTCGGATCGCGAGTTCGACCAGAACAAGGTTCACCTGTCGCTGACCGCCAACCCCTCGCATCTGGAGATCGTCGATCCGGTGGTGCTCGGCAAGGTGCGCGCCAAGCAGGACCAGCACGGCGATCCGCCGGACCAGCGCATTTCGGTGCTGCCGCTTCTGCTGCACGGCGACGCCGCGTTCGCCGGCCAGGGCGTGGTGGCCGAGTGCCTCGGGCTGTCCGACCTCAAGGGCTACCGCATCGGCGGCTCGCTGCACTTCATCGTCAACAACCAGATCGGTTTCACCACCTATCCGCGCTATTCGCGCTCCTCGCCGTATCCGTCCGACGTGGCGAAGATGATCGATGCGCCGATCTTCCACGTCAACGGCGACGACCCGGAGGCGGTGGTGTTCGCCGCCAAGGTGGCGATCGAGTTCCGGCAGAAATTCCACAAGCCGGTCGTCATCGACATGTTCTGCTATCGCCGGCACGGGCACAACGAGGGCGACGAGCCGTCGTTCACCCAGCCGCTGATGTACAAGAAGATCGCCCAGCACCCCTCGACGCTGGAGATCTATTCGCAGCGGCTGATCGCCGACGGCGTGATCACGCAGGGCGAGATCGACAAGGCCAAGGCCGACTGGCGTGCCCGGCTCGATGCCGAATACGAGGCCGGCACCAGCTACAAGCCGAACAAGGCCGACTGGCTCGACGGCAAGTGGGCGGGCTTCAAGCACGCCGTCGACGAGGACGATCCGCGCCGCGGCGTCACCGGCGTCGAGATCGCGACGCTGAAGGACATCGGCCGCAGGATCACCGAGGTGCCGGACGGTTTCCGCGTCCACCGCACGGTCAAGCGCTTCCTCGACAACCGCGCCAAGGCGATCGACAGCGGCGAGGGCCTCGACTGGGCGACCGGCGAGGCGCTGGCGTTCTGCACGCTGCTCAAGGAGGGCCAACGCGTCCGCCTGTCCGGGCAGGACAGCGAGCGCGGCACCTTCTCGCAGCGCCACTCGGTGTTGTTCGACCAGGAGGACGAAAGCCGCTACACGCCGTTCAACCATCTCGGCGGCGAGCAGGGCCACTACGAGGTCGTCAACTCCATGCTGTCGGAGGAGGCGGTGCTCGGCTTCGAATACGGCTACTCGCTGGCCGAACCGAAGGCGCTGACGCTGTGGGAGGCGCAGTTCGGCGACTTCGCCAACGGCGCGCAGGTGGTGTTCGACCAGTTCAT
>JBDHSY010000324.1:0-4184 GCA_039808405.1 Xanthobacteraceae bacterium | reverse complement strand
ATCACCAATCTGGCCGAGACCGAGCGGGTCAAGGCCGGCATTGCGCGCAGTTTCCAGCTCGTCAACGTGTTCGACGATCTCAGCGCCTTCGACAACGTCGCGCTGGCGATTTTCTCGCGCGAGGGCAAGACGGCCAATCTCGGCAAGCTCGCCCATCTCGATCAGGCCGTGAACCGCGAAGCCGACACGGTGCTGGAGCAGTTCGGTCTGGCGGCGCTGCGCGACGAACGCTCGCGCGACCTGTCGCAGGGCGAGCGCAAGCTGCTCGACGTGGCGCTGGCCTATGCGCTGAAGCCGAAGCTGTTGTTCCTCGATGAGCCGACCAGCGGCGTGTCCACCCGCAACAAGGGGCAGATCATGGACACCATCGCCTCCGTCGTGCGCAGCGAGGGCATCACCGCCGTCATCGTCGAGCACGACATGGACGTGGTGTTCAAATATTCCGACCGCATCGTCGTCATGACCCAAGGCTCGATCTTCGCGCAAGGCACGCCCGACGAGATCAGGCACAATGACGAGGTCGCGATGGTGCTGATGGGCACGTCCGGCCCGGATGCGTTCACTACGAAAGGTTGATGGCCGTGCTTGAATTGAAGGGCGTCGACACCTATCGCGGTCCGGCCCACATTCTGCATAACCTGTCGCTCACGGTCGGCCCGCAGGAGGTGGTCTGTCTCGTCGGCCGCAACGGCGCCGGCAAGACGACCACCATCGAGACCATCATGGGCTTTCTGCCGGCGCGCGCCGGCGAGGTCAGGTTCCGCGGCGAGCCTATCAACAGGCTGCGTCCGGATCAGCGGGCGCGGCTCGGCATCGGCTATTCGCCGGAGGATTGCGGGGTGTTTCCCGAACTGTCCGTCGATGAGAACCTGATGGTCGGCCGCTGGCTCGGTGAGGAGGTCGCCAGGCAAGCCGGCGAGGCGGCCGGCAAGCCCGAGGAGCAGGCGTTCGACGTGTTCCCGGAGGTCAAGACGCTGCTTCAGCGCCAGGGCCTGCACCTGTCCGGCGGCCAGCGCAAGATGGTGGCCATCGCCCGCGCCATGATGCTGTCGCCGAAACTGTTGCTGATCGACGAGGCGTTCGAGGGGCTGGCGCCGGTGGTGGTCAACCGCTTCACCGAGGCGGTGATGAAGATCAAGGCGCTCGGGGTGTCGATCCTGATGGCGGAGTCGCATCTGACCGCCGCCACCCGCATCGGCGACCGGCTCTATGCCATCGACCGCGGCGAGATTATCTTCGAGGGCGCGCCGAAGGATGCGCTCGCCGACGAGAAGGTGGTGCGGGCCCTGCGGGGCTAGCGCGTATTCAAGCGAAGCATGTCCTCGGGCGCTCGGCCCGGGGGCGAAAACCGGGTCGCGTTGAGAAGCGCGCCAAACAACAATCGAGGGCTCCGTTTCGGATTTTATCGAGAGGCGGAAAAGCTTGAGCGGAGGTCGCGATGACCTGGCGCGGAGTGCTGGTCGTTCTGGCGGCGGTGTTGCCGGCTTTGTCCGTGGCGCGAAGCGGCCACGAGCAGTCGGTCTATCCTTCGTACTATCCCCATGAAATCGAGATCGCCACGGTCGCCCCGGCGGAGGCCTTGACGCGGTTGCGCGGCGGCAAGCTGCATGCCTATGTCGGCGATGCGCTGACCGCGACGGCGCCTGCCGCGGGCGAGGGGCTCGGGGCGGTGGCCTCGCTCGGCAGCTTCGTCGTCGCGCGCGTCAATCCGAAATCTCCGCTGGCCGGCGACAGCGCCGCGGCCTGCGCCGCGGTTGCGGCAACCGCCCGCGCGATCGATGCGGCAACCTTCGTGTTCCATCCTTATCCGGTCACCCCGTTCCATGGCGACTACCTCGCGCACGCCGACCGCGCCGACGCCGCGCGGATGCTGCTGAACAGCGCAGCGGCGGCACCCGCTCCGCCGCGCGTGCGCATCGCGGGCGAAGGGGCAGGGCGGCTCGTGCCGGCGAAGCTGCTTGCCGACGGTGAGGCGTGGGATGTCGAGGTGGAGGAAGTGCAAAGCCGCGACCTGATGGCCGCGGCCACCAGCACGCTGAACGGCTGGAGCGGCCCGCGCTGGACCCGCGCCGGCTGGTTTCATGCCTATCGGCTGCTGGCTTCGGCCACCGCTCCCGAGACGCGCGGACGGCTCGACGCCGAGCTTGCCAGCCTCGAAGAGGACGGCGACCGGGATAAGGTGACGGCCATCAATCTCGCGCGCGATCTCGTGGCCGATCTCACCGCCGGCTGCCGGGCGATGGTGATCGGCTATACCGAGCGGCGCGAAGTATTCAACACCGGCTTTTCCACCGGGGTCGAGAATATCGGCTTCGACGCGCTGGAAGGTCTTGCCTCGCCGATGTTCATCCGCACCGTCAAGCTCAGGGACTTTCCGTGGAACGGCTGGCTGAAGCTCGGCCTGGCCGGCCCGCCCACCGCGGCGTGGAATCCGATCGGCGGCTTTACCGATCCGTTCGGCCGCCTGATGTGGTTTGCGGTCGGCGACCTCGCGATGCTGCCGGCTCCTTACGATTCGAGCTGGATGCTCAACCGCGTCTCCGATGTCGGGCAGACGCCGCGCCGGTAACGAACGAGGGAGATCGCCATGTGGCCGTTGCGAATTCTTGGTGTCGTTGCCGCGTTGGCCGGCCTCGTCCTTGCGGCTGCGCCGTTCGGAGCCGTGGCCCAGGCGCGCGAGGTGACGTTCGATCTCAAGATCGTGCAAGGCAAGGTGGCCGCGGCCATGCAACTGATCCGCGTCAAACAGGGCGATGCCGTGCGGTTGCGCTGGACCAGCGACCGGACCATCATCCTGCATCTCCACGGCTATGACATCGAGAAGAAGGTGGAGCCGGGCACGGTCGCCGACATGGCGTTCGAAGCTCGGGCAACGGGGCGGTTTCCGGTCGAGGAGCATAGCCCGGCCGCCAAGGGCGGACACGCGCATGGGCATGCTCCACTGGTTCGTATCGAAGTTCTGCCGCAGTAAAGCGTTTTCGAGCGAAGTGGATACCGGCCTTCGCCTGGCCATAGCCGGCTCCGGCCCGGCGGTGGCCGGTTCGCGTCAAGAAAACGCGTCAAAACAGGAAACCGGAGCCCCGTTCCGCGTCTATCGCAACGGAAATGGCTCCGGAGCGGCCGCCGTCGCGCCGCTGGCGCTCGCCGCGCTGCTGCTCGGAACGGGCGCGGCCGGGGCGCACGGTTTTGGCCAGCGTTACGAACTGCCGCTGCCGCTGTCGCTCTATCTTTACGGCGCGACCGCGGTGGTGGCGCTGTCGTTTCTTCTGCTCGGGCTGTTCGTGCGGCAGGCGCCGTCGCGCACCGGCTGCCGCATCGATCTGTCCGCGACGCTCGTCGGCCGCCTGCTGACGCATCCCGTCTGCGCGCTCGCACTCAGGGCGGTGGTGCTGGCGCTGTTCGTCGTCACCATCGTCGCCGGCCTGATCGGCGACCAAAACCCTTACCGCAACATCGCGCCGACGCTGGTGTGGATCGTGTGGTGGGTGGGGCTCGCCTATGTCGCGGCGTTCGTCGGCGACCTGTGGGCGCTCGTCAATCCGTGGCGCACGGCGTTCGATGGCGCCCGCTGGCTCGCCGGCCGCGGCGGCACGGCGTCGGGCTACCTCGCTTATCCGCCGGCGCTTGGGGTATGGCCGGCGTGCCTCCTGCTGCTCGGCTTCGCCTGGCTCGAACTGGTCTATCCGAATGCCGCGACCCCTGCGCATATCGCGGGCTTCGCCATGGCCTATTCGGTCCTGACCTTCGCCGCCATGGCCACGTTCGGCCGCGACGTCTGGCTCGCCCATGGCGAGGTGTTTTCGGTGTTCTTCTCGACCTTCGCCCGCTTCGCGCCGACCGAGGTGCGCGGCGGGCGGCTGTGGCTGCGCCCGTTCGCGGCGGGCCTGCGCGAGGCGCGGCCGGTGTCGCCCTCGATGATGGCCTTCGTGCTCCTGATGCTGGCGACCGTGCTCTATGACGGCCTGACCGGCACTGGCGAGTGGGCGGCGCTCGAGGGATTTTTGCGCGGCATCTGGCCGGGGCCGGATGCGATGGCCGGCCCCGCTATTGCGACCGTGGGGCTGGTGGCGTTCTGGCTGTTGTTTCTCGGCGCCTATCTCGGCATCTGCGCTGCGATGAGCCGGCTTGCCGGCGGCCGGCCGGGCACGCTCGAGGTCGGGCGCAGGTTCGCGCTGTCGCTGATC
>JBDHSY010000323.1:0-4205 GCA_039808405.1 Xanthobacteraceae bacterium | reverse complement strand
TGGTCGGAGCGGCGGGATTTGAACCCACGACCCCTAGTCCCCCAGACTAGTGCGCTAACCGGGCTGCGCCACGCTCCGAGCCTTGCATGACAGGGCACGTCCGGCCAAAAACCAGCGCGTATAGTCCTGTCAAAGCCGATACGGCACGAGTTCTGCGCCGTTCGCAGACGCTATAGGGAAATTCTCCGCAGCACGCAAGCTACCCGGCAAGCTACCCGACAAGACCCAGGGACCGGGCGACAGGACCGGACGTCCCGATGGCAGTCCCCGGGGCGCGTTGCGCCCCGATGGGGACCCGTTTCCGCGACGGCTCCGGATCAGCAGCGCATCACGTGCGTGAGGCGCCGCATCCAGGATACCGCGACGGCACGCAGGCGGCTGCCGTCTCCGTCAGGCTCGATGCGATCAACGCCGCGTATCGAGCGAGACGCCGAGCTTGAACGCCTTCGCGGCAGTCGCTCCCGGGGTGCGCTTCAGCGCCTTGGCGATCTTGGCGACCGGCGTGCGCTGCTTGGCAAGCGACTTCAACTCGCGAACGTCGTCCCTCGTCCACTCGCGCCGCGCGACCTTTCGTGCCTTCCGCGCCGCGGGTGCGGCACTTGCAGTCGACTTGCGGGCCTTCGCAGTCCTGCTCAGTGTCGAAGTCCTTGCCGACCTGCTTGCGTTCGCGGCTTTCGCCGTTTTCTTCGTCGCTGTCGTCTTCCGGATCGCTTTCTTTGCCGTCTTGGCCATCTCGGCTCCTTTTCAACTGAAAGGTAGCTTCTAACACAACTAATTCATTTCACAACCGTCGCAACCCTCGCGACCGCTACTGCATGTCACATCGCTGCGCGTCACATTTCGTCATGACATATGTCGGAACACATGATGGCGACACGATGGACGAAGCACGAAGCAAGAAATTAGTTTCGTGACAGGCGGCATTCTGTTTTTCAAGCTCGCGTCGGTCGGCAGGCTCCGCGCATGGACCGTTCCGATCCGCAAGCCGCTCCCCGCACCCGCTTTATCGCTTGAGATCGACGAGTTTTATCGCTTATCCTTCCCTCGCACGATAAAGCTGCCGACAGGCGGCATATAAAAATTGGGAGGACCAAACGTGAACATCCGCATGACATCGCTCTGCGTTGTCGTCGGCGCCGTCTGCGCCGTCGCTGCGCCATCCCATGCCGAACAACTCAAAATGATGACCGGGCCCCAGGGCGGATCGTGGATTCCGCTGGGCGGTCAGCTGAAGGACATGTGGGAGAAAGCTATCCCCGGCCTGTCGGTGCAAGCGGCGCCGGGCGCCGGCATCGCCAACGTGCGCGGCGTCGACGAAGGCAAGGCCGATATCGGCTTCGGCAACTCGATCTCGACGGTGGATGGCCTCGCCGGGCGTGCGCCCTTCCCCAAGGCCACCACCAACGTCTGCAACCTTGCAACCCTCTATCCGCAATACTTCCAGCTCGTCGCCAATGCCGATTCCGGCATCAACAAGGTGGCCGACATCAAGGGCAAGGCGATCACCACCCAGCAGCGCGGCAACACCGGCGAACTGATCACGCGGCAGATGCTGGAGGTCAACGGCATCACTTACAACGACGTCAAGGTGAGCTTCGTCGGCTACACCGACAGCGTCAACCAGATGAAGGACGGCCACGCCCAGGCGTTCGCACTCGGCACGCAGATCCCGGCCGGTTCGATCATGGACCTCGCCGCCGCGCGCGACATCAAGGTCATCGACCAGTCCGACAGCTACGACAAGATGCGCAAGCTCAATCCGGGCTACACGCTCATCACCATTCCGAAGGGCACCTATCCCAAGCAGGACCAGGATGTGAAGGTGATCGGCTACGCCACCCATCTCGTGGTGTCGTGCAAACTGCCGGCGGATCAGGTCTACACCATGGTGAAGACGATGGCCGCCAACACCAAGACGCTCGCGACCGTCGCCAAGCCGATCGAGACGCTCGACGCCAAGGGCATGGCGGAAGACATCGGCATCCCGTTCCACCCCGGCGCCGCAAAATTCTACAAGGAAGCCGGGATCACGGTGAAGGCGCACGGCGGCTAGCGCGCCGCGGACCCGGCTCGCGTGCGCGCCATTTTGCGACCGATCGACCCCGGCGCCGCCGCAGTCGGCGCCGGACGGAGGCTGCGCTTCGGCGCACAGCCGGGCCGGCCACGCGTGCGCGCGCCGGGCCGTTTCCATGCCGTTAAAGGGGGCCATCGATGACCAGCAAGCTGGATCTGAGCTACGGCGGCATCGTCAAGCTGTCGATCACCGTCATCAGCGTCGCAATGGTGTTCTACCACGTCTGGGCCATCGCCTTCGGCTCGCCCGAGGCGGTCTGGTATCGCGGCACCCACCTGTTGTTCGCCATGCTGCTGATCTTCCTGCTGCATCGCAAATCCGGCGCGGTCGAGGGCCTGCCGGGGCCGCTCGATCTCGCCATGCTGGTATTGGCGATCGCGCCGATCCTCTATCTGTTCGTCAACTACGAGTACATCGTCAACCGCATCTTCTATATCGACGATCTGACGACGCTCGACATCGTCATGGGCACGCTGATGACGGTGATGGTGCTGGAAGCGACGCGGCGCGTCATCGGCCTGTCGCTGCCGATCACGGCGCTGGTGTTTCTCGCCTACGGCCTGTTCATCGCCGACCTCGCGCCGACGCAGATGCTCGACCAGCTCTACATGACGACCGAAGGCATCTTTGGCATTCCGCTGTCGGTGTCGGCGGCCTACGTGCTGATCTTCGTGCTGTTCGGCAGCTTCATGGAGCGCACCGGCACCGGGCAACTGTTCATGGACTTCGCCATGAGCCTGACCGGCCACACCGCCGGCGGGCCGGGCAAGGTATCGTGCGTCAGTTCATCGCTGTTCGGCACCATTTCCGGCAGCGCGGTCGCCAACGTCATGGTGGATGGCCCGATCACCATTCCGCTGATGAAGCGCTCGGGCTTTCCCAAGCACTTTGCCGCCGGCGTCGAGGCCGTCGCCTCCACCGGCGGGCAGATCATGCCGCCGATCATGGGCGCCGCCGCGTTCGTGATGGCCGAGTTCGTCGGCGTGCCCTACAGCCAGGTGATCATCTGGGCGGCGATTCCGGCGGTGCTGTACTATGTCGCCTGCTTCGCGGCGGTGCATTTCGAAGCCAAACGGCGCGGCCTGGTCGGCGTGCCGCGCGAGGAGCTGCCGCGCATGCGCGACGTGATGGCCCAGCGCGGCCACATGTTCCTGCCGGTGCTCGCCATCCTGGTCGTGATGTATCTCGGCTACAGCGCGCCGATGGCGGCGCTGGCCGGCGTCGTCGCCTGTTTCCCCGTTGCCGCGCTCAACAAGACCACGCGCCACTACGTGACGTGGCAGAATTTCGTCGGCGCCTGCGTCGACGGCGCGCAGAACTCGCTGGCGGTGGCGCTGGCCTGCGCCGCCGCCGGCGTCATCATCGCCGTCGTCACGCTGTCGGGGCTCGGCATCGTGTTCACGCAGTTCGTCATCGACCTTGCGTCGAACTACCTGCTGATCGCGCTGATCCTCACCATGGTCGCCGGCATCGTGCTCGGCATGGGCATGCCGACGACGCCGGCCTACATCATCATGACGGCGCTGCTGGTGCCGGCGATCATCAAGTTCGGCGTCATCACGCCGGCGGCGCACCTGTTCGCGCTGTACTTCGCGGTGCTGTCGGCGATCACCCCGCCGGTGGCGCTGGCGATCTTCGCCGCCGCCGGCATCGCCCGCTCCGGCATCTGGGAGACCGGCCTCGCCGCGGTCCGCATCGCGGCGACGAGCTTCATCATCCCGTTCATGTTCGTCTACGAGCCGGCGCTCCTGATGATCGGCGACTGGCCGACCATCGTCTGGCGCAGCCTGTCGGCCGCGCTCGGCATTTTGCTGTTCGCCGCCGGCATGCACGGCTATTTCCTGACCCATTCGCGGCTGTGGCAGAGCGTGCTTCTGGTGGTCGGCGGCCTGTTGCTGATCGATCCGGGCATCACGACGGATATCATCGGCGCAGCGCTCGCGAGCTTCGTGTTCGCCGTGCAGTATGTCGCCCGGCGCGCGCTGACGCTCAAGCCGGTCGGCAGCGTGCCGGAGGCTTGAGCGCGGCGCGCGTTGGCTTACGGCGGCAGGCTGTGGCTATTCCGGCAGCGGCTTGCCCGGCTGCGCCTTGAACACCTGATCGAGCGCCGCGCGGCAGGCGAGCAGATCGG
>JBDHSY010000322.1:0-4252 GCA_039808405.1 Xanthobacteraceae bacterium | reverse complement strand
GCGAGCAGCGTCTGCGGGCCGGGATCGTTGTCGGGATAGTCGAACGGCTCCATCGGCACTTGCAGCAGGATTTCGTGGCCGCCGCGTCGCGCCTCCGCGGTCCATTTGCGCACCCCCTGCCCGTAAGGGGCAAACCCGAGCGTCACCGCGCCCGGCAGCCGGCGGATCGGCTCGGTCGTCTGCGCTGCGCTGACGCCGAGGCCCGACACCACGACGACCACCGCCGGCGTCGCCGCCGCCGCGCGGCGCGGCCCGGCCGGCGCATAGGCCCGTATCGGGGTGGCGCCATCGGCGGCGATCGGGATCGCGCCGTGGCGCGAGGCTTCCTGCAACCGCGGATCGATCCCGGGCGCCACGGCCGGGGCGGCGGCGCCGCGCGCAAGCCCCTGCGCCGCCTCGGGCGTGACGACGTCGGGATCGGCAGCCGGGATGGTGATGCTTTTGCGGGCGCCGCTGGAGCCGTCGATGATGGTGACGGTGCGCTGACCGCCGGGGGCGGTAGGCTCCGGCACGGGCGCGGCAGCCACCGGCGTCGCCGGGACGGAGGCCGGATCGGGGCGGCTCGCCTCGCCGATGGCGACGACGACCGCCGGCTCACCGCCGCCGCGACCGTTGCCGAACAGCGCGAAGCCGGCGAAGACGGCCAGGCACACCCCGAACAGCCCGGTCAGGACCGGCAGCACGGGGACGCGGCGGCGGGCCGGGCGCGGCGGCGCGTCCTGCCCGAGCGGCGTGTTGAGGTCGTCGGTCGCCTCGCCCATGGCCGTCGCTGGCTCTCCCCGAATCACCTGACGCGGAGAGTATCACGGCTGGCCACCCGCCATCGCAGGGCGACCGTCCGGAACGGAAACGGGCGGCCTCGCGCCGCCCGCTTCGTTCAGCATCGGCAATCGATGCTCGAAACGCTTTAGTTCGCCGTCTTGCGGTCCTCGGCGGCGGCCTTGTCCTTCTCGACCTCCTCCGGCGCGGACGCTTGCACCTTGACGCCATGCAACAGGTCGGCAGCCGCCTTGAGCGCCTTGTCGTCCTTCGCCTCCGGCGGCACGTAGGACTGCGAGCCGGCCTTCTCGTCGCCGTCCGAGCCCTTCAGATGGCCGCGCAGCGAGGCTTCGCCCTTGGTGTCGGTGCGGGCTTTCAGCTCCTCCGGCACGTCCTGCAGAATCTCGATGTCCGGGGTGATGCCCTTGGCCTGGATCGACTTGCCGGACGGCGTGTAGTAGCGCGCCGTGGTCAGCCGCAGCGCACCGTTGCCGGAGCCGAGCGGGATGATGGTCTGCACCGAGCCCTTGCCGAACGAGCGGGTGCCGATCAGGGTCGCGCGCTTGTGGTCCTGCAAGGCGCCGGCGACGATCTCGGAGGCCGAGGCGGAACCGCCGTTGATCAGCACCACCACCGGCTTGCCCTTGGTCAGGTCGCCCGGCCGCGCCGAGCGGCGCTGGGTTTCCTCGGCATTGCGGCCGCGCGTCGAAACGATCTCGCCGCGGTCGAGGAAGGTGTCGGAGACCGTCACCGCTTCCTCCAGAAGGCCACCGGGATTGTTGCGCAGATCGAGGATGAAGCCCTTGAGCTTGTCGCCGCCGATCTGGCTCGTGAGGTTGGCGATCTCGCGCTTGAGGCCCTCGGTGGTCTGCTCGTTGAAGGTGGTGATGCGGATATAGCCGAGGTCGTCGCCCTCGACGCGGGCCCGCACCGAGCGCACGCGGATGTTGTCGCGCGTCAGCGTCACCTCGATCGGCTTGTCCTGACCTTTGCGGATGATGCGCAGCCTGATTTTCGTGTTGATCGCGCCGCGCATCTTCTCGACCGCCTGGTTGAGGGTCAGGCCCTGCACCGGCTCGTCGTCGAGGTGGCTGATGATGTCGTTGGCGAGAATGCCGGCCTTGGACGCCGGCGTGTCGTCGATCGGCGACACCACCTTGATCAGGCCATCCTCCATGGTGACCTCGATACCGAGGCCGCCGAACTCGCCGCGGGTCTGCACCTGCATGTCGCGGAAGCTTTTTGCGTCCATGTAGCTCGAATGCGGGTCGAGCCCGGCCAGCATGCCGCTGATGGCCGATTCGACGAGCTTGGCGTCATCGGGCTTCTCGACATAGTCGGCACGCACCCTCTCGAACACGTCGCCGAACAGGTTGAGCTGCCGGTAGGTGTCGGAGGTCGCGGCGCTGGCGCTCGCCCCGATCAGCGCCGTCCGTGGATGGGTGACGGCCAGCGCCAGCATCGCGCCGGTGGCCGCGCTCAGGAGAACCAGAGAGGTCTTGCGCATCATCCGCGAACCTTTTTGCCTTCACTTGCCGCCCACCACGGGGCTGGATCGATTGGAGCGCCGTCCTTGCGGAACTCGATGTAGAGCACGGGCTGGCTGGGGTTGGTGGCCAATATCGAAGCCACCCGCGACGCCGATCCCATCGTCGCGACGGGTTCCCCTGTCAGGACAAACTGGCCGATGCTGACGGATATCCGCTCCATCCCGGCGAGCAAGACATGATACCCGCCCCCCGCATTGAGGATCAAGAGTTGTCCGTAGCTGCGGAACGGCCCGGAATAGACCACCCAGCCGTCGCACGGGGTCGTCACCTGGGCGCCGGGCGCCGTGGCCAGCGACATTCCCTGCCCCGGGCCGCCGGCGCTGTCGCCATCGCCGAAGCGGCGGATGGTCCGGCCGTTGACCGGCAGCGCCAGCGTGCCGCGGGCGGAGGCAAAGGCAACCGCCGGGGTGAGACGGCCGGGATCGTTCAGGGAGTCCAGGCTCGGCTTGCCGCGCAGCGCCTGAACGTTTGCCGCCGCTTCGGCCGCGGCTGCCGCCCGTGCCGCCTGCGCGGCGCTTTCCAGTTCCTTTTCGAGCCGGGCAATCAGATCCTGGAGGTTTTCGACCTCGCGCGACAGCGTGAGCGCGCGGGCGCGTTCGGCGGCCATGTCGCGCTCCGCCTCGGCCTGCCGCTTCTGGCGCTCATCGACCAGCGCGCCGAGGCGGGTCCGGTCGGTGGCGAGGCGGTCGCGGTCGGCGGTCAGGCGGTCGCGCTCGGCGGCGATGGTCTTGCGCAGGTCGGCGAGTTCGCCGAGGTCGGCGATCAGCTTTTCCGCCCGCCCGCGCATCTCGGGGATCAGCGCGCCGAGCAGCATCGCCGAGCGCAGCGATTGCAGCGAATCCTCCGGCCGCACGAACAGCGCCGGCGGCAGATGGCGGCCGGCGCGCTGCAAGGCGGCCAGCACCTCGGCAGTCTCGGCGCGGCGGGCGTCGAGCGACGCCTTCAGCCCGCGCTCGCGCTCGTCGAGGGTCGCAAGGCTCGCCACGGTGCCCTCGATCCGGGTCTCGACCTCGCGCACTTTCGCGGCGATGTCGATCAGCTCCTGATTGAGCTTCGCGCGATCCTGGCCGATGGCGGCGATTTCCGCCTTGAGCTTGTCGGCGAGCTCGGCTGCGCTTTTCTGGCGGGCCAGCGCCGCCTCCAGCTCGCGGGTGTGCTGGCGGATCGCCTGTTCGGAGCCGGCGGTGTCGTCGGCCGTTGCCGCCGTCTCCTGCGCGGCGGCGCCGTTCATCACCGACAGCGGTGCGAACGAGCACAACGCCAGCACCACCGCCCCGGACGGGGAGGAAAGAGCCTGCCGAAAGCGCGTTGCGATCGTCAAAATGGCGCCGACCCTTGATAGCGTTGTCGCGCGAAACGGACGCCGGCCCTTGCCGGCTTCGGCCGGTTCGCGTGACGAAAACGCGTCAGAATAACAATCCGATCATCTGTCGTGTGAGCATGATCTTATCCGAAAATCGGTTCCCACCTTTCGGGATCATGCTCTAGGCTCGGTGATAGGGGTGGCCGGACAAAATCGTCGCCGCCCGATAAATCTGTTCCAGAAGCATGACACGAACCATCTGGTGCGGCCAGGTCGCGGCACCGAACGCCAGCGTCAGCTTTGCCTTGCGCCGCAATTCAGGCGAAAGTCCGTCCGCCCCGCCGATGACGAAGACCGCCTCCGCCGCCCCCTCGTCGCGCCAGCCGGCGAGGCAGCGGGCAAAATCGGCGCTGGGCAGCGCGCGGCCGCGCTCGTCGAGCACCACCAGCACCGCCTGATCCGGGCAGCGCGCGGCGATCGCGGCGGCCTCCTCGGCGATGCGCGCGGCCGCCTCGCGGGCGCGGCCGTCGCCAATCTCATGGACATCGAGGCCGCGAAAACCGAGCCGGCGGCCGATATCGGCAAAGCGCGCCTGATAGCGCGCCGCAAGCTCCCGTTCCGGGCCAGCCTTGAGACGGCC
>JBDHSY010000321.1:0-4263 GCA_039808405.1 Xanthobacteraceae bacterium | reverse complement strand
TAGTTGCCGGGGTTGAAGACCTCCGGATAGCCCTTCTCGCGGATCACGTCGGACCAGCCGTTGGTGTTGATGTAGGGGACCTTGTAGCGGTGCGCGACCTCGATGCCGGCCAGCGCCGCCGAGCTCTGGTGCTCGCCGGTGATGGCGACGACCTTGTCGCGGGTAATGAGCTTCTCCACCGCGGCGCGCGCCTTCTCCGGCAGGCCCTGCGTATCCTCGATCACCAGTTCGATCTTGCGGCCATCGACGCCGCCGGCGTCGTTGATGATTTTTGCGGCGACGTCCAGCCCGTCCTTGACCTGGGTGCCCTGCACCACGGAGCCCGGAGGCGACTGGGTGATGGTGACGCCGACCTTGATCGGATCGGCGGCCTGTGCGCCCGCCGTCAGCGCCAGGGCGGCGGCGGTGGCCAGCCCGGCGCGCAATGCGCCGCGACGCGAGAAATTCGCCATGATCGTTCTCTCCCCGGAGTGTGTTGTGGTTGTCGCCTGATCGATTATGCGCGGAGGTTTTTCGTTTTGGCAAGCCGGCGGCGCTCCGTCCCGGCCGCTCGACCGTCCCTTGACCGTCCCTTGACCGTCCGTTGCCGGCTTATTAGGACAGCGGCACGGTATCGGCGTCTGCCGCCTCCACCTTGTCGTCCGCGATACGGCGCGCCCTGAGCCGCACTTTCTCGAGACCGCGACAAGGCGCGACCATGGCCGATCACCGTGACGTATCGCCGGCGCCGGGCCTCTCGCCGCATCCCGCGCTGAACTCCGCGCCGCGCCTCGCCGATCTCTCGCCGGCCTATTTCGGGCTGGTGATGGCCACCGGCATCGTATCGCTGGCGAATTCCATGATGGGGCACGGCCGCCTCGCGCTGGCGCTGTTCTATCTCAACGTCGTGCAGTACGCGGTGCTGTGCGTGCTCTACGGTGCCCGCGCATGGCGGCATCCGCGGCGCTTCTTCGGCGACATGGCGGTGCATCTGCGCGGCCCCGGCTATTTCACGACGGTCGCCGGCACCGGCATTCTGGCGAGCCAGTTTCTGGTGCTGACGGATCACGTATCGGTCGGCGCCGCGCTGTGGGGGCTCGCCGTCGTGCTGTGGTTCGGCCTGACCTACACGATCTTCACGCTGCTGACGGTGAAGCAGGACAAGCCGACCCTCGACAAGGGCATCAACGGCGGCTGGCTGCTGGCGGTGGTGGCGACGCAGGCGCTGTCGGTGTCCAGCGCGTTGCTGGCCGCGCACATCGATCAGCCGCATCGCATCGAGCTGAACCTGCTCGCGCTGTCGATGTGGCTGTGGGGCGGCATGCTCTACATCTGGATGATGTCGCTGATCTTCTACCGTTACACGTTCTTCCGGCTCGAGGCCGACGACCTGGCGCCGCCGTACTGGATCAACATGGGGGCAATGGCGATCTCGACGCTGGCCGGCTCGCTGCTGATCCTCAACGCGCCGCAGGCGCCGTATCTGATGTCGCTGCTGCCGTTCCTGAAAGGCTTTACCGTGCTCTACTGGGCCACCGGCACCTGGTGGATTCCCATGCTGCTGGCGCTCGGGGTATGGCGCTACGGCTACAAGCGCTTTCCCTTCACCTACGATCCCTTGTACTGGGGCGCGGTGTTTCCGCTTGGCATGTACGCCGCCTGCACCTTCGAGATGGATCGCGCGATGGAGTTCGGCTTTCTCGGCGGGCTGCCGCGCGTCTTTCTCTATATCGCGCTCGCGGCGTGGACGATCACCTTCGCCGGCATGCTGCACGCGATGGCGCGCGGCGCGATCCGCCGCCGGCGCGGCTAGGGCGTTCTCACGCGTGCCCGGCCTCGTTGGACAGCATGCCGGGGTCGATGCCGATCTTGCGCAATGCGCGCGGGTATTTGTCCTCGCTGTCGGCACCGAAGATCAGGTCCGGGTCGGCCGGGCAGTGCAGCCAGCCGTTGCTCTGGATTTCGTTCTCGAGCTGGCCCGGCGCCCAGCCGGCATAGCCGAGCGCCAGAAGCGCGCGGCTCGGGCCGGTGCCGGATGCGATCGCCTTCAGGATATCGAGGGTGGCGGTGAGGCAGATGCCCTCGTCGATCGGCAGCGTCGCGTTCTTGATGAAAAAGTCGCTCGAATGCAGCACGAAGCCGCGGCCGGTCTCGACCGGGCCGCCCTTCATCACCTTCATCGTTTCGGCGGTCTCCGGCAGCTTGATCTGTTCGGCCTTGTCGATGATCTCCAGTTGCACCAGAAGCTCGCAGAAATCGATGGCGCGCGCCGGCCGGTTGACGATGATCCCCATGGCACCTTCGGCGGAATGCGCGCAGATGTAGATCACCGAGCGGGCGAAGCGCTCGTCGTCCATCACCGGCATGGCGATCAGCATCTGGCCGTCGAGATAACCCTGGCTTCGTTCCGGATTGATCTCCCCACGGGTCGGTTCGGCGCTATCGTGCGCCGCCTCCGGGCGGCGGCTACCGTCGCCGCCGGGCCGCTCGTCGGTCGGGTCCATCGGTCAAACTCCGTTGCCCTCGATCATCCTGATATTGGGTGCCTCGACTGTCAATCAACCCACCCGCAACCCACCCGCAACCAGCCGCTGCCCGGCGGCCACGGCAGGGATCACGACCAATTCAATGGATTGCCATGATTTGCGACGATAGAGATCGGCCATGATTGCCAGATGTTTCGCCGCCTCGCTCGCCGCCGCCGCGACATTGTCCGCCGGTCTCGCCATAAGTGTGGCGCAGGCGCAGGACGCGTCCGACTGGGTGCGCGACAGCCATTCGGCGGTGCGGCTCCTGGCCGGTTCGCGCAGCGGCGCGGTGCTGCTCGGCGGCGTCGCCTTCCAGCTCTCCCCCGGCTGGAAGACCTACTGGCGCACACCCGGCGATTCCGGCGTGCCGGCGCATTTCGATTTCGCCGGCTCCGACAATGTCGATAGCGTCACGGTGCTGTGGCCGGCGCCGACGCGCTTTCCCGACGGCGCCGGCGGCCACTCCTTCGGCTACGCGCGCGATGTCGTGCTGCCGCTGCGCATTCTCGCGCGCCAGGCCGACAAGCCGGTGACGCTGCGCGCCCGCATTCTCTATGCGGTCTGCGAGCGGCTGTGCGTGCCGGTGGAGGCCAGTGTCGAACTGCCCTTCGTGAGCGTCGCCAGCACCGAGGACGGCACCCTTGCCGCGGCGCTGGACACCGTGCCCAAGCCGGCGAATGTCGGCGATTCCACGCCGCTCACCATCGTCGATGTCCGTCGCGAGGGAGGTCGCGTGCTGGTCGATGTCGGCATCACCGGCCCCATCAAGGCCAGTGACAAGCTCGGTGACAAACCCGACGACGTCGAGCTGTTCGTCGAGGGGCCGAGTTCCGACTGGGCGTTGCCGTCGCCGGTGCGCGTGGACGGCGCGCCGGCCGGGCTGATGCGCTTTGCCTTCGCTCTCGACGGGTTGCCGCCGGGCGCCGACGCGTCCGGCGCGGCGCTGCGGCTGACATTGGTCGGCGGCGGCAAGGCCTACGAGTTCAACGTCAATCTGGACTGAGGGGGTCCGGCGCGCGGCTGCGCCGTTTGGCGGCGCAGGCGGGGCCGGGGCCGCGCATGTAGTGCCGCTCCGGGCGGTAGGACGACAGGGTGCGCCGCGCCAGCCGCCGGCCGGCGGCGAGCCATGCCAGGGCCCATCGCGGCATGTCGAGGCCGCGGGGCGGTTCGAGCCGCATCGGGAACAGGCGCAGGGTGGTCATGGCCGGATGTCCGTGGAATTCAACCGCTGCAAGGATGCCGCGCCGTCTCTTAACGATCGGCAGCGACAAGCGGCCGGGCCGCCGCGGGGCGCGGCTTTTTTTTACGATACGGCTGCCAAAGCCTTAACAGGTTGCCCTTTGCCGGCGCGGTGGCTACATCAGCGGCGAGTTTCCCCCGAACAGGATTGGATTCTGACCGCGATGGCGCGCCAGTTCGTCTACTTCATGCAGGGCCTGACCAAGGCTTATCCGACCCGCAAGGTGCTGGATAACATCCACCTGTCGTTCTACCCCGACGCCAAGATCGGCGTGCTCGGCGTCAACGGCGCCGGCAAATCGACGCTGTTGAAGATCATGGCCGGGATCGACAAGGATTATACCGGCGAGGCGTGGGTCGCCGACGGCGCGCGTGTCGGCTATCTCGAGCAGGAGCCGCAGCTCGATGCGGCAAAGACCGTGCGCGAGAACGTCATGGAAGGCGTCGCCAAGCAGAAGGCGATCCTCGATCGCTACAACGATCTCGCCATGAACTATTCCGACGAGACCGCCGACGA
>JBDHSY010000320.1:0-4270 GCA_039808405.1 Xanthobacteraceae bacterium | reverse complement strand
GTCGGCATCGACATCGGCGGCGGCGTCAAGACCGTCGGCACGCCGCGGCTGATGACGCAGGGCACGCTGTCGCCCACCGGCAACGATCTCGATATCGCGATCCGCGGCGAAGGCTACTTCAAGATCCAGATGCCCGACGGCACCTATACCTATACCCGCGACGGCTCGTTCCAGATGGACGCGCAGGGGCGCGTCGTCAACGCGCAGGGCAACCTGTTGCAGCCGACCATCACCATTCCGCAAAACGCCTCCGGCATCACCATCAACGCGCAGGGGCAGGTGTCGGTCAACGTGCCCGGCTCGACCACGCCGACGGTGCTTGGCCAGATCGGGCTGACGCGCTTCGTCAACAAGGCAGGGCTGCAGCCGATCGGCGACAACCTGTTCACCGAGACGCCGGCGTCCGGTCCGCCGCAGGACGGCGTCGCCAATCTCGACGGGTTCGGCGACATGCAGCAGGGCAATCTCGAACAGGCCAACGTCGAGGTGGTGTCGGAAATCTCCGACCTCATCGCCGCGCAGCGCGCCTACGAGATGAACGCCAAGGTGATCAGCGCCGCCGACCAGATGATGCAGTCCACCGCCAACCTGTTCCGTTGAGGCTCGCCATGATCCGCCCGCTCCTCGCCGCCCTCGGCCTCGTCGCCGGCACGCTTGCGGCCCATGCGCAACTCGCCGCGCCGACGCTGCGCGCCCATGTCACCGTCTCGGGCGAGGTGGTCCGCATCGGCGACATGGTGGAGAACGCGGGCGAGGCCGCCGGCATCGCCATCTACCGTGCCCCCGACCTCGGCACCACCGGCCGGCTGCCGGTCGCCGACGTGGTCGCGACACTGCGCGCCCATCAGGTGTTCGGCCTCGACACCCGCGACCTCGGCGAAGTCGAAGTGACCCGCGCCGCCCGCCTCGTCACCCGCGCCGAGATCGAAACGGCGATCGCGCAGGCGCTGGCCGGGCGCAACGGCCTGGGCGAGGCGCGCGACCTCGCCGTCACCTTCGACCGCACGCCCGACACCATCACGCTCGATGCCGGCTACAACGGCAGCCTCAGGACCACCGCGGTGCGCTTCGATCCGACGCGCCGCCGCTTCGACGCCAGCCTCGAGATCGCAGGCAGCCCCGGCACCGTGCCGGCGCGGCTGCGCTTCACCGGCGCCGCCGTCGAAATGGTCGAGACCGCGACCGTGACCCGCGACGTCGAGCGCGGCGATATCCTCAAGGCCTCGGACGTCGCGCTCGAACGCCGGCCGCGCGCCGAGGTCGGCAACGCCCCGCTCGACCGCGTCCCCGCCGTCGGCATGCAGACGAAGCGCAGCCTGCGCGCCGGCGCCGTGCTGCGCATGGCCGACCTCACCAAGCCCGACCTGGTGCAGCGCGGCCAGAGCGTGACGCTGATGTACCAGAGCGCCGGCATCACCCTCACCATCCGCGCCAAGGCGCTGGACAGCGGCACCGAGGGCGACACCGTCACCGTGCTCAACCTGCAATCCAAACGCGAGGTGCAGGGCGTCGTCGTCGGCACCGGCCAGGTCGCCGCCACGCCCGCCGCGCCGCGCCTCATCCGGGCTGCCGCGCGCACCGCCCTTCTCAACGCCGAGTAACGCCATGTCCGTATCCGCCAGCCTTCGCCGCCCCGCCCTTGTCGCCACGCTCGTCGCCATCGGCTTCAGCGCTGGCGCCTGCTCCTCGATCGACCGTCTAACCAATATCGGCGAGCGGCCGGCGCTGACGGCCATCGAAAACCCGACGGCACAGCCGGGCTACAAGCCGGTGCAGATGCCGATGCCGGCGCCGATCGCCGCCTCCTACAGCCCGAACTCGCTGTGGCGCAACGGCTCGCGCGCCTTCTTCAAGGATCAGCGCGCCCATCAGGTCGGCGACATCCTCACCGTCACGGTGAACTTCACCGACCGCGCCAACATCGCCAACCAGACGCAGCGCAGCCGCACCAACAAGGAAGATTCCTCGCTCAACGATTTCGTCGGCAGCAAGCTGTTGACCGGCAGCGCGGCGCTGGCGGTGCCGGGCACCATCCTCGACGTCGATTCCACCGCCGCCAGCGAAGGCAAGGGCTCGGTGCAGCGCCAGGAGGCGTTGCAGACCAGCGTCGCCGCGGTGGTGACGCAGGTGCTGCCCAACGGCAATCTCGTGGTCGAGGGCAAGCAGGAGGTCCGCGTCAATTTCGAGGTGCGCGAACTGATCGTCGCCGGCATCGTGCGGCCGGAGGACATCCAGAGCGACAACACCATCGACTCCAGCAAGATCGCGCAGGCCCGCATCGCCTATGGCGGCCGCGGCCAGATCACCGACGTGCAGCAGCCGCGCTACGGCCAGCAGGTGCTCGATATCCTGCTGCCGTTCTGAGCGATGTCATCATGATCGTAAGGGCGGCGTCCCGCGCCGCCCGATCCGGGCTCCCACATCCGGTTGCGAACCTAGGCGCACACGGATGTTCACGACGCAGCCTCCGGTAGCTCCCCTGCCGGAGGCTGTTCTCTTTCGGATCGTTGCACCCTTGTCGCGCGCTCGTTGCCGCCTCAGATCGTCATGCCCGCAGTTGTTGCGGGCATCCGCGTCTTTGCAACGGCTCGTCAGGCAAGACGTGGTCAAGGAAGGCGTGGATGGCCGGGACAAGCCCGGCCATGACGCCATAACCGCATCGGCAAAGTCGCCTACTCGTCGCGATAGACCTTCTCGCGGCGTTCGTGGCGCTCCTGCGCTTCGACCGACAGCGTGGCGATGGGGCGCGCTTCGAGGCGCTTGAGCGAAATCGGCTCGCCGGTTTCCTCGCAGTAGCCGTAGGTGTTGTCCTCGATGCGCTGCAGGGCGGCGTCGATCTTGGCAATCAGCTTGCGCTGACGGTCGCGGGCGCGAAGCTCGATGGCGCGGTCGGTCTCGGACGAGGCGCGGTCGGCCAGGTCGGGGTGATTGACGTTTTCTTCCTGAAGCTGCTGCAGCGTCAGCTTCGCCTCTCTCAGGATGTCTTCTTTCCATGCAAGGAGCTTGGCGCGGAAATATTCGCGCTGGCGCTCGTTCATAAACGGCTCTTTCTCGGAAGGCCGATAGTTCTTCAGTTTTTCCAAGGCCGTACCATATGCTCCGCGTCAGGCGGGCCGGCGGTTCCGGCCGCGCGCGCAGCTTATATAGCCTGGGGTTGTGACAGACAATATCGGGGCGGCAGCCACGCCCCGGTTATCCGGACGGAACCGGCGGGCCCACCGAAGATGTGATCTAGGAGCGCGCGGCTTTCGCCAGCTCGACCTCGACGCGCAGCTCGATCTCGGCCAGCACCGCATCGAGGCCGGGATCGCCGGAGGCGGCCTTGAGATCGGTCGCGGCGGTCTTCAGGCGCGACACGGTGGCGCTGTCGAGCGACCCGGACAACAGCCCGAGCTTGAGATCGTCGAGCGCATCGAGGGCGCTGCGGCCATGACGCACCGAGCGGCGGCGGCGCTCGGCCGCGTCCTCGCCGCCGACGCCGAGCAGCGCCAGCAGCGCCTCGATGCCGCCGGCCGCCCGCGGGGCCAGCGTGGCCCTGGCGTCGGAGGCCGCCGTCATGTCCGGCAGGGTGAACGTCGCCCCGCCCGAGCGCCGGGTCGCGCCCGGCGTCGCCGCCGGCGTCGTGCCCTGAGGTCCGTAGATCCGCATGGTCCTCTCCCTCGCTGGAGCGCCGGCAGGCCGCGCCGGCCTCCCGGGAACAGTGGGAGAACAGTGGGCAGTCATGGTTAACGGGCGGTAAACGGCCCGGCAGATTTTGCCGGCAAACCTGACGGATTTGCCGCGCCGCGCCGCACCGAGCCCTCCCTCCCGTCAACGGATCGCAGCGTTCTCAATAACTTAGGAAGAGGCGCCGGTTGGCACGGCGTTCGCATGGTTAATGCCGGGTCACTGCCGTGTGGGAGCGCGGCGACCTCCAGGCGTCGAGCCTCAGCGGGGAGCAGAGGATGTCCAGTTTCACAGCGGCCGGGCGAGGTGTCACGCATCTGTGGCGAACGGCCGCGGCGGCGCTCGCAGCCCTGACGCTCGTCGCCACCGCGGCGCAGGCGACCTCGCGCATCAAGGACCTCGCCAATATCGAGGGCGTGCGCCAGAACCAGTTGATCGGCTACGGCCTCGTGGTCGGCCTCAACGGCACCGGCGACACCCTCAACAACATCCCCTTCACCAAGCAGTCGCTGCAGGCGATGCTGGAGCGCATGGGCGTCAACATCCGCGGCGCCACCATCCGCACCGGCAACGTCGCCGCCGTGATGGTGACCGGCAACCTGCC
>JBDHSY010000319.1:0-4279 GCA_039808405.1 Xanthobacteraceae bacterium | reverse complement strand
GAAGGCCGGATCGTTCGAGGCTTCGACGCGGCCGGCAATCTCCGACAACTCTTCCAGCAGCGCCCACACCGAGGCGCCGCCCTGCGCGCCGAGCTTGCGGGTGACGAGATCGATCGACTGGATGCCGTTGGTGCCCTCGTAGATGGTGAGGATGCGGGCATCGCGCAGGTGCTGCGCCGCGCCGGTTTCCTCGATGAAGCCCATGCCGCCGTGGACCTGCACGCCGAGGGCGGCGACCTCGTTGCCGATGTCGGTGGAGAAGGCTTTCGCCATCGGCGTCAACAGCGCGGCGCGCGCGGTGGCCCGGTCGCGCGTGGCGGCATCGCCCGAGCGCTGGGCGACGTCGAGCGACACCGCGGTGGCGTAGCAGATCGCGCGGGCGGCGGCGGTCAGCGCGCGCATCTGCAGCAGCATGCGCTTGACGTCGGGGTGGGCGATGATCGGGTCGGAGCCGTTGCCGCTCTTGCCGAGCGCGCGGCCCTGCTTGCGCTCCTGGGCATAGGCCAGCGCCTGCTGATAGGCGCGATCGGCGATGCCGACGCCTTCCAGCCCGACGCCGAGCCGGGCCTGGTTCATCATGGTGAACATGCAGGCCATGCCGCGGTTTTCCTCGCCGACCAGATAGCCGACCGCGCCGCCGTTATCCCCCATGGTCATGGTGCAGGTGGGGGAGGCGTGCATGCCGAGCTTGTGCTCGACGCCGCTGGCATGGATGTCGTTGCGCGGCCCCAGCGTGCCGTCGGCATTGACGAGGAACTTCGGCACCAGGAACAGCGAGATACCCTTGGTGCCGGCGGGGGCATCGGGCAGCCGGGCGAGAATGAAATGCACGATATTGTCGGTCATATCGTGCTCGCCGTAGGTGATGAAGATTTTCGTGCCCTTGAGACGGTAGCTGCCGTCCGCCGACCGCTCGGCACGGGTGCGCAGCGCGCCGACGTCGGAGCCGGCCTGTGGCTCGGTCAGCAGCATCGTGCCGGTCCATTCGCCCGATACCAGCTTTTCCAGATAGATGGTCTTGAGATCGTCGCTGCCGTGCGCATCGAGCGCCTCGATGGCGCTCAGCGTCAACAGCGGGCACAGGCCGAAGGCGATGTTGGAGGCGCTCCAGATTTCGGTGCAGGCGGCATTGATGGCGAGCGGCAGCCCCTGGCCGCCCCACGCCTCCGGCCCCGACACCGCATTCCAGCCCGCTTCGCGCCAGCGCCGGTAGGCGTCCGCCCAGCCGGGTGCGGTCGTCACCTTGCCGTTGTCGAGCGTGATGCCGCTCTGGTCGCCGTCGCGGTTGAGCGGCGCCAGCACGTCGCTGGCGAAACGGCCGGCTTCTTCCAGCACGGCGGCGGTCAGTTCGCTATCGTAAGCGCCGAGATGCCCGGCCCTGGCCGCGGCGGCGAGCCCCGCGCCGTGATCGAGGGCGAGGAGGATGTCGTTGATCGGCGCCTGGTACGTCATGAGGTCTCTCCACGGAAGCGGACAGCCTGTCTTCCCACGAAAGGACTGATGCCTCAACGCCCTTTTGGAGCGGCCGGGGGGCTGGGAAGAGGCCGGAAGGGGGTGGGGCGTTCCGGCCGGTGGCTTGAGGGTGGCTTGCAAGCGTCTTGGGTGTCGGTCTTGGGTGTCGGTCCTGGCGGCAGGCGTCCGAGCCGGTGTGCCGGGGCTGGTGTTCTCCGGGCGGGCGGTGCCTCTGCGCGGGTGCGGCTGTCCTGGGGCGCCGGAAAAGGCACGGTTGAAATGCCGCGCGTCTCCCGATAGACCGCACGGGCCAAGCGCTGCGGGCAACTCTCGCACCCGCGCCGGTGGGGCGTCGCCAAGTGGTAAGGCAGGGGATTTTGATTCCCCCATGCGGAGGTTCGAATCCTCCCGCCCCAGCCAGCCAGTGCCGATTTTAGAGAGTTTTCTTCTCTGGCGCCACAAAGCCCCACCAATTGCCGGTTTTTGTAACTGCTCCGGACTATAGAAACTCCTTATTGCGCCGTGTATTCCCGAATTTCACCGGGAATTCCCGAAAGTCTCTGCGAATCCATTGAGAAATCCCCGTTTTCTGGAGACTCGCAAAAGAGACTGGAGAATAAGTTTCTGCGCGCGGACCGTGCAGTCGCGGGTAGGCCAAAATATTAGTTTCCCGATACCGCCGAACAGTTTCGACAGCTGGCTATGTTGTGATTCTCATGTCGGGATCCGAATTCTCATCTGTCTGAGTTGGGATACAGCCCCGCCGAGGCAAAGAGCATTATCGAAGCGTGGCGGCGCCCCAAGCTCAACTCGACCGACGTCATTGACGCTCTGTGGGACCTGTTCAGCCTGCGGGGTGTGCCCGGCCATGTTCGTTCCGACAACGGCCCGAAGTTCATCGCCAGCGCGGTGCGCAATTGGATCGTGGCCGTTGGCGCCAAGACCGCGTTCATCGAGCCGGGCAGTCCTTGGAAAACGGTTATTGCGAGAGCTTCAACTCGAAGCTGCGCGACGAACTGCTCAACGGAGAGATCTTCTACAGCCTCGCCGAGGCCAGCCAGCCAGTACCGATTTCCGAGAATCTTCTTCTTGAGGTTTAAAAAGCCACGCCAATCGCGGGCTTTTGTAATCACGTCGGATCATAGAGACCGCTTTTCGCGCTGTGTATTCCCGAATCCGGCCGCAAAAGGGACTGGAGAATAAATTTCTACGCGGTCGCCATGCAGTGGTGAAAGGGCCTTAGCGCTGGTGACATGAGAGCCTGCTCTTCCTCCAGATTTGCCGCTTCCTATTTGCCTCTTTGAGATATCTTCAGCGCCGATTCCCGGGAAAGACATGTCAAGCAACTAAGACTACTACTATCAAACGGGCCCACATAAACTGTTTTTGTGACGTTAAACAGCAGCCAGCCTTCTGAAAGGAAAGCTGGCTGCTCATGAGAACTAGGCTCTGCGTTTGAATAGAAGCAGTCCAAGTTGTTTTTGTAGCATTGGCAAAGCTATCAGAACTAGCGTGAGTAATAGCAGCGCGCCGGCGATGGGACGATCGAAGAACACCATCCAATCTCCAGAATAGAGGATTAGGGATTGCCTGAAGTTAATTTCGAACAACGGCCCCAATACGAAGCCGATAATCAGTGGCGTTACCGGAATGTTTCCGAGGCGCAAGAGGACGCCAAGCAAGCCGGCTGCTACCATCAGCGTCAAGTCAAACAAGGAGTTGTTGACGGAGAACGTTCCGATTGTCGCAAAGATGACCACTCCGCCTAGCAGCAACTGGTGAGGGATCTGCAGGATTCGTGTCCAGAGATGTGTGCCCAACAGACCGAACACGATAATGCCGACATTGGCTATGCACAACGTCGTCAGAATGAAGATGATGATGTTGTAGTGCTCGAGATAAAGGCGAGGCCCCGGAATCACGCCCTGAAGCACCAGCGATGCCAGAATAAGTGCCGTGATCGGGTCGCCCGGAATGCCCAGTGAGAGCGATGGCACCAAGGCGCCGCCGACGACGGCATTGTTTCCCGATTCTGACGCGGCAACACCTTCTGGGTTGCCCTTGCCGAAGCTGTCGGGATCCGGTGAGCTGCGCCGTGCCTCGGAATAAGCAATGAAGGAGGCTGCGGTTGGGCCAGCTCCCGGCAAGATGCCGACGGCCGTACCAATGAGCGATGACTTGAAGACAGTCCAGTTTAGTCTCTTGCGCTGGGGGCGCGGAGGAAGGCGGATGCCGACACGCTGAAATTTGACGGCTTCGTCTTTCTTCTTGTTAGTAAGCTCGAATACGACTTCCGAGATTGCGAACAGGCCGATTAGCAGCGGAACAAGCGGGACGCCAGCCGAGAGCTGAAAAAGTCCGAACGTTAGCCGCGTGCCGCCCGTGACCGGATCAGGGCCGATCATCGCGATAAGCATGCCAAGCATGGCAGCGACAATCGCCCGTATGATAATCCTGCGATCCAGAAGAATGATACAGATCAGCGCGAATACGGCGACGAGGCACATTTCGAGCGGTCCGAAACGCAGCGCAAAACTCGCGAGCATTGGTGCAAGCAGCATCAGAACGACAAGCGAGATCAGGCCGCCGATTCCGGACGCCAGCGTAGCTATCGTGAGTGCTATATCGCCATCCCCACGCTTCGCCATTGGATAGCCGTCAAGTGCCGTTGCCGCGGAGGCAGGGGTGCCGGGAACGTTGACGATGATCGCGGTAATCGCGCCACCGTAGATCGACGTGCAGTAAAGGCCCATGAGCAGGGCGATGCTGGGGCCCAGCCCCATGTTGAGAGTGAATGGGATTGCCAATGCGATTGCAATCGATGGCC
>JBDHSY010000318.1:0-4281 GCA_039808405.1 Xanthobacteraceae bacterium | reverse complement strand
GGACATTCGCCCGTGACACTTCCTCGCGCGATCCGAACTGGAAGCTGGTGCGGACGGAAAGCATGGAGTGAACGTGGCGCTTCGCGCTTGCGTGTCGCGGCCGGGCTCGCCGCACTCGTCCTGACCGCGTGGGCGCCGGCGGCCGTGGCGAAAGACCGCCACGCCCCCTTCACGATTCCCGAAAGCCAGTACGTTCCCGTGCCGTGGTCGGAGATCGCCGGCTGGCGCGAGGATGCTCCGCTTGCGGCGCTCCAGGCGTTTCGCACCAGCTGCCGCGCCATCCGCACCGGCGCGAGCGCAGCGGCGGCGACGCCGGCGCCCGCGCAAGGATCGGGCAAGGGATCGGGCAAGGCGCTGGCCGGCGCCCTCGGCGAGCCGTGCCGCGCGGCGAAAGCCGCGGCGATTGCCGACGACGGCAAGGCGCGCGCCTTCTTCGAGAGCCATTTCCGCCCGGTGCGCATTTCCCGTCTCGGTGAAGACGACGGTTTTGTCACCGGCTATTACGAGCCGATCGTGGACGGCTCGCGCACCCGCACCGACGTCTACACCGTGCCGGTCTATCGTCGCCCCTCGAACCTGTTCGTGCGCGGCTATTCGCAAGCCTCGCCCAGCCTGCCCAACAAGGGCGAGGTGTTCCGTAAGATCGGCCGGCGCAAGCTGGTGCCCTATTACGATCGCGCCCGGATCGAGGATGGCGCCATTGCCGGGCGCGGACTGGAGATCGCCTGGCTCAAGAACCAGACGGATCTGCTGTTCATCCAGATTCAGGGTTCTGCGCGCATCCGCATGGAGGACGGCTCGGTGGTGCGCATCAACTACGATTCGCACAACGGCTATCCCTATACGCCGGTCGGGCGCATCCTGATCGAGCGCAACATCATCCCGCGCGAAGAGATGTCGATGCAGCGTATCCGCGAGTGGATGGCCGCCGATCCGCAAGGCGCCGAGGAGGTGCGGCGGATGAACCGCGCCTATGTGTTCTTCCGCGAAGTGCCGCTCGGGCCGCAGGACGAACCGGTCGGCGCGCAGGGCGTGCCGCTGACGCCCGGGCGCTCCATCGCCGTGGACCGCGCGCTGCACGTCTACGGCACGCCGTTCTTCATCACGGGCGACCTTCCTATCGAATCGCCGCGCGCCGCGACCCCGTTCCGCCGCCTGATGGTGGCGCAGGACACCGGCTCCGCGATCGTCGGACCGGCGCGCGCCGATATCTATTTCGGAGCCGGCCGCGAGGCCGGGCAGGTATCGGGACGGCTGCGCCATGCGGCACGCTTCGTCATGCTGGTGCCGAACAGCCTCGATCCGGTGGCGCAGGGCAGGACCATGCCGCTGCCGAAGGCGCGGCCCCAAAAGCGCATCGAAAAATCGCTCGCCGGGCGCGGCGGTGCCAAGCGCCGTCCGGCGCGCCGGGTCCGGTAACGAGCCGATGGTGCGCCCGCCGGTGCTCGATACGCCGCGTCGCCCGCGCCGCGTCCGCGTTTTGAGCGAGGACGAACGCGCGCTGTGGGACGGCGTGGCGCGCTCGGCCAAACCGCTGCGGCGGCGCAAGGCGGTTGCCGAGGCCATGACGCCGGCTGCCGAAGCCAACGGCGAGGGGCCTCCGGCGCTGCCGCCGTCGGTGCAAGCCAAGGTAACCGCCAAGACACCTGCCAAGACACCTGCCAAGGTTGCCGCCAAGGCGCCGCCGCCGCTCGCCACGCTGGCGCGGCGCGAGCGGACGCATATCGCGCGCGGCCGCCGCGAGATCGAGGCGCGGCTCGACCTGCACGGCCTGACGCTGATACGCGCCCACGCGGTGCTGCGGCGTTTTCTCGTCCGCGCCCAGGGCGAGGGGCTGACCCTGGTGCTGGTGATCACCGGCAAGGGCGGGCGCGACGGCAAGGGCTCGGGCGCCCTGCGCCGCGAGGTGCCGGAGTGGCTGGCGCTCGCGGAATTCCGCGGCCTCGTCGTCGGCTTCGAGGAGGCGCATGTCGCGCACGGCGGCGGCGGGGCGCTCTATGTCCGGGTGCGGCGGGGCAGGTGAGTCCATCCAGAATTATCCACCGTCATGGCCGGGCTTGTCCCGGCCATCCACGCCTTACCTGATGAATCGCCGTAAAGACGTGGATGCCCGCGACAAGCGCGGGCATGACGAGTGAGGACGAGTCGATCGTTCCGCCAGCTATAGGATGAACCGGCTCAGGTCGGCGTTCTTGGCGAGATCGCCGACGTGCTTCTGCACATAGCCGGCATCGATACGGATGGTCTCGCCGTTGCGGTCCGGCGCGGCGAAGGAAATCTCGTCAAGCACCCGCTCCATCACCGTCTGCAACCGCCGCGCGCCGATGTTTTCGACCGACGCATTGACCGCGACCGCGACGTCGGCCAGCGCGTCGATGGCTTCGTCGGCGATGTCGAGCGTCACGCCCTCGGTCTGCATCAGCGCAACATACTGCTTGATCAGCGAGGCTTCCGGCTCGGTCAAGATGCGGCGGAAATCGTCGCGGGTCAGCGCCTGCAGTTCGACGCGGATCGGCAGCCGGCCCTGCAGCTCCGGCAGAAGGTCGGACGGTTTTGCGATGTGGAAGGCGCCCGAGGCAATGAACAGGATGTGGTCGGTCTTGACCGCGCCGTGCTTGGTCGAGACCGTGGTGCCCTCGATCAGCGGCAGCAGGTCGCGCTGCACGCCCTCGCGCGAGACGTCGCCGGTGCGCGCGCCCTCGCGCACCGCGATCTTGTCGACCTCGTCGAGGAACACGATGCCGTTGTTCTCGACCTCGCGGATCGCGTCCTGCACCAGCTGCTCGCTGTCCAGAAGCTTGTCGGATTCTTCGTTGACGAGGATGTCGTGCGAGGCGTTGACCGTCAGCCGCCGCGTCTTCGGCCGGCCGCCGAGCTTGCCGAAAATGTCGCCGAGCGAGATGGCGCCCATCTGTGCGCCGGGCATGCCGGGAATCTCGAACATCGGCATGCCGCCGCCCTGCGACTGCACCTCGATCTCGATTTCCTTGTCGTCGAGTTCGCCGGCGCGCAGCTTGCGGCGGAACGAATCGCGGGTCGCGGCGCTGGCGTTGGCACCGACCAGCGCGTCGAGCACGCGTTCCTCGGCGGCAAGCTGGGCGCGGGCGCGCACGTCCTTGCGCTTGCGCTCGCGGGTCTGGGCGATGGCGACCTCGACCAGGTCGCGCACGATCTGCTCGACGTCGCGGCCGACATAGCCGACCTCGGTGAATTTCGTCGCCTCGACTTTCAGGAACGGCGCGCCGGCGAGCTTGGCCAGCCGCCGGGCGATCTCGGTCTTGCCGACGCCGGTCGGGCCGATCATCAAAATGTTCTTGGGCAGCACCTCGTCGCGCAGCGAGGCGTCGAGTTGCAGCCGCCGCCAGCGGTTGCGCAGGGCGATTGCGACCGCGCGTTTGGCGTCGGCCTGGCCGACGATGTAGCGGTCGAGTTCGGAGACGATTTCGCGGGGGGAGAAGTCGGTCATGATGCGGCCTTCAGAGCATGATCCCGAAAAGTGGGAAGCGGTTTTCGGACAAGACCATGCTCGAACAAAAAGATGAGTTGGAGCCTGATTCAACCTGGCTGGATCGGGCTCTAAACGTCCAGCGTCTCGAGGGTGACGTTGCGGTTGGTGTAGACGCAGATGTCGGCGGCGATGTCGAGGCTGCGGCGCACGATCGTCTCGGCGTCGTGGTCACTGTCGGCCAGCGCCCGCGCCGCGGCCAGCGCGTAGTTGCCGCCGGAACCGATCGCCATCACGCCGCTCTCCGGCTCCAGCACGTCGCCGGTTCCGGTCAGCACCAGCGACACTTCGCGGTCGGCGACGATCATCATCGCCTCCAGCCGCCGCAGGTAGCGGTCGGTGCGCCAGTCCTTGGCCAGTTCGACCGCGGCGCGGGTGAGCTGGCCCGGATACTGCTCCAGCTTGGCCTCCAGCCGCTCGAACAGCGTGAACGCATCGGCGGTGGCGCCGGCAAAACCGCCGATCACGTCGCCCTTGCCGAGCCGGCGCACCTTCTTGGCGTTGGACTTGATGACGGTCTGGCCGATCGAGACCTGGCCGTCGCCGCCGACCACCACCTTGCCGCCCTTGCGGACGGTGAGGATCGTGGTGCCGTGCCAGGTCGGCGGCGCGCCAAAAGAGGTTGTCTGCATGAAATGAATCCTGTGAGCGGCCATGATCTAGGCATTCGCGGGGCCCGGCGCAATCGGGCGGCGCTTCGGTGACCGGCCGCTCTGCCCGATCTCGCAGTAGCGAAGGCGTCGTCATCCTGTTAAAAGGGCCGCGTTTTGAGGAGT
>JBDHSY010000317.1:0-4287 GCA_039808405.1 Xanthobacteraceae bacterium | reverse complement strand
GATCGGTGCGATGACCAAGGGCCAGGTCACTGGCGGCTGGGCCTGGCGGCACCATCGCAAGTGGTTGAGGGATCTCGTCGCCAGCAAGCACTGAGGCCGTAACCCGTTCTGTAACCTGCGGCGCCGACAAGCGATTGCCGGCGCCGCCGAGACCCGACGCACCACGTGGCCCGGGCGGTTCGTGAGGAAGTGATATGTCGCGTGTCGATACAACTGAGCCGGATCCGTCTGCCATCGGCAGGGTTCCGATCCCGCCCTTCGCGCGGCTCCCCGATCCCCAGACCCTGTTCGCTGAACGCGCCGAACGCTTCCGCGCCCTCGCGGAGGGGCATGAGCTCGCGCCGTACTTGAAATTCCTCGCCGAGGTGTGCGACGCCCAGGCCGCGATCCAGCAGGGTCTGCCGGAGCCGGATGCGATCGATCCCGAGGCGCTGGCGCGTGCCGTCGAGCACAAGATGCCGCGCATCGACCGCAACCAGTTTTCTCCCGACGCAGCCTTCGAGGCGACGTTCGAGCGCCTGCTCGCGGCCGCCGACGGGATGACCATGCCGGCGCCGGCGCGCGAGGCGCTTGGCCGCGTCAAGGGCGCTGACGCGGACGCCCGCAACCTGATGCTGCAAAACGTGCTGGCCGAGTCGATCCCGGTCGAGGCGCTGGCCGAGCACGTGTTCGTCGCGGCGGCGGCGCAGGTGCATTTCACCCGGCTTGCCGCGCGGCTCGACGCCAAGACGATGGAGTCGGTGGGCGACGGGGTGTGCCCGTCGTGCGGCGGCGCGCCGTCGGCGACGATGATCGTGCACTGGCCGCCGGCGCCCGGCGCGCGGTATTGCGCCTGCTCGCTGTGCGGCACGCTGTGGAATTACGTGCGCTCCAAATGCACGCTGTGCGGCTCGACCAAGAAAATCACGTTCCAGGAAATCGAAGGCAACGACGGCCTCATCAAGGCCGAGATCTGCGACGAGTGCCGCGGCTACATGAAGGTTCTCAACCTGCAGAAGGAACGCACGCTCGATCCCGTTGCCGACGACGTCGCCGCGCTCGGCCTCGATCTCCTGGTCCGGGAGCTTGGTTTCCGTCGCGGAGGTATCAATCCGTTCCTGATCGGCTACTGAGGGACGGCGATGGGCAGCGCCGCCGTCCGTTTCGCGGATCTTCCGTCGGTCGATGAGGTGTTGCAGGCCGCCGCGCTCGCTGCGGCCATCGCCCGGTTCGGCCGGCCGCAGGTGGTGGCCGCCGTGCGCGACAGCCTCGCCGAGACGCGGCGGGTAGCGCAAGCCTCCGGCATCGTCACGGCCGATATCGCGACGATCGCCGCCGCCGCCGAGGCGCGGCTCGAAGCTGCCGCGCAACCGCGCGTCCGGCCGGTGTTCAACCTCACCGGAATCGTGCTGCACACCAATCTCGGTCGCGCCATCGTCGCGGAGGCGGCGGTCGAGGCCGCCACCCGCGCCATGCGCGAGGCGCTGGCGCTGGAGTTCGATCTCGCGAGCGGCAAGCGCGGCGAACGCGACGACCTGATCCGCGGTCTCGTCTGCGAACTGACCGGCGCGGAGGACGCGACCGTCGTCAACAACAACGCCGCCGCGGTGCTTCTGGTGCTGAATACTCTCGCCAAAGGCCGCGAGGCCATCGTCTCGCGCGGCGAACTGATCGAGATCGGCGGCGCCTTCCGTATCCCCGAGATCATGGCCCGCGCCGGCACGCGCCTCGTCGAGGTCGGCACCACCAACCGCACCCACGAGAGGGATTTCGCCGCGGCACTCGGGCCGAAGACCGGGCTCGTGCTCAAGGTCCACACCTCCAACTATCGCATCGAGGGTTTTACCAGCGCGGTCCCCGCGAAAACCCTTGCCGCGCTTGCCCGCGGGAACGGCGTGCCGCTCGTCAACGATCTCGGCTCCGGCACGCTGGTCGACCTGTCGCGCTTCGGCCTCGCGCACGAGCCGACCGTGGCGGAGGCCGTCGCCGAGGGCGCCGATCTCGTGACGTTCTCCGGCGACAAGCTGCTCGGCGGCCCGCAGGCCGGCTTCATCGTCGGCCGCAAGGACCTGATCGCGCGCCTCAACAAGAACCCGATGAAGCGTGCGCTGCGCGTGGACAAGGTGCGGCTGGCGGCCATCGAGGCGACGCTGCGGCTTTATCGCGACCCCGAGCGGCTTACCGAGCGGCTGCCGACGCTGTCGATGATCGCCCGCCCGCAGGGCGAGATTGCAGCGCAGGCGGCGCGGCTGGCGCCGGCCGTCGCCGCCGCCGTCGGCGCGCGCTTTCGCGTGGAAACGCTCGCTTGCGCGAGCCAGATCGGCTCCGGCGCGCTGCCGCAACAGAGCGTTGCCAGCGCCGGGCTGGCGCTGCGCCCGCAGGAGAAGCGCGGCAGCGGCCGCGCACTCGAGGCGCTCGCCGCGGCGTTCCGTGCATTGCCGGTGCCGGTGATCGGCCGGATCGAGGATCAGGCGGTCGTGCTCGACCTGCGCTGCCTTAAGGACGAGGCGGCGTTCGTCGCCAATCTTGCGGCCTTCGCAATGGCAGGCGCGCGATGATGGGCTGGCTCGGCACCATCGCGGCGCGCCGGCGCAAGGCGGACGAGGAGCGCTCGGCGGCCGACCTGATGGCCGCGGCGCTCGATGCCGCCGGCAGCGGCGATTACGAAACCGCGCTGGCGATCTGGGGGCCGCTGGCCCACCAGGGCGTGGCGCGGGCGCAGAACAACGTCGGCGTCTGCTTTGCCGAAGGCATGGGCGTGACCCGCGACGCCGCGCTCGCGGTGAAATGGCTGACGCTCGCCGCCGACGCCGGCGATGCCTTCGGCCGCCGCAACCTTGCCGACCTCTACTTCAAGGGCGAGGGCGTCGCCTCCGATGCGGTGCGCGCCGCCGAGCTTTATCGCGCCGCCGCCGAGGCCGGCGACGCGCCCGCGCAGGACATGCTGTCGTGGATGCTGCTCGAAGGCGAGATGATTCCGTTCGATCCGGTCGAGGCGAAACGCTGGGCGGAGACGGCGGCCGCGCTCGGCGTCGCCGCGGCGATGACCCGCATCGGCATGATCTACCACAATGCGCTCGGCGTCGAACGCGACGCCGCCGAGGCCGCGCGCTGGTGGGACAAGGCGGCGGCGCGGGGCGATGCCGACGCGCAGGCGATGCTGGGCGCTGCCTACCACCTCGGCTCCGGCGTGCCGCGCGATCCCGTCGCGGCGCTGGCGTGGCTGTTGCGCGCCCATGTCGGCGGCAGCGCGCTGGCGGACGCATTCATCGCGCCGGCGCGCGCGGCCATGTCGGCCGATGACGTCGCCCGCGCCGAGAAACTTGCCGATGCGCCGTTGCCGGAGGCGCCGTCATGATCGTCGGCACCGCGGGCCATATCGATCACGGCAAGACCTCGCTGGTGCGCGCGCTGACCGGTGCCGATACCGACCGTCTCAAGGACGAGAAGGCGCGCGGCATTTCGATCGATCTCGGCTTCGCCTATCTGCCGGCGCCGGACGGCGGGGTGCTCGGCTTCATCGACGTGCCCGGCCACGAGCGCTTCGTCCACAACATGCTGGCCGGCGCCACCGGCATCGACTTCGTGCTGCTGGTGATCGCCGCCGACGACGGCGTCATGCCGCAGACCATCGAGCATCTCGCCATCGTCAACCTGCTCGGCATCTCGCACGGGCTCGTCGCCATCACCAAGGCCGACCTCGTCGACGAGGCGCGGCTCGCCGAGGTGCGCACCGAAATCGCCAACACGCTGAGCACGACCGCGCTGGCCGGTGCCGAGATGGTGGCGGTGTCGAGCGCGACCGGCGCCGGCATCGACGACCTGCGCCAGCGGCTGTTCGCGGCCGCGCAGGCTTACGGGCGCCGGGCCGCCGGCGGACGTTTCCGCCTCGCGGCGGACCGCTCGTTCACGCTGCAAGGCACCGGCACGGTGGTGACCGGCACGGTGCTGTCGGGCGTGGTGAGCGTCGGCGATCAGGTGGTCATCAGCCCGTCCGGCCTGTCGGCACGGGTGCGCGCCATCCACGCCCAGAACCGTCCGACCCAACAGGGCCGGGCCGGGGACCGCTGTGCGCTCAATCTCGCCGGCGACGGCGTGACCAAGGACGCTATCGCCCGCGGCGACGTCGTGCTGGCGCCCGAACTGCATGCGCCGGCCGAGCGCATCGATGCCACCGTCGAGGTGCTGGCGTCGGAAGCAAAGCCGCTGACGCAGTGGATGCCGGTGCGGCTGCATCATGCCGCGGCCGAGGTCGGCGCCCGCATCGTGCTGCTGGGCGACGTGCCGGTCGCGCCGGGCGATCGCGCG
>JBDHSY010000316.1:0-4289 GCA_039808405.1 Xanthobacteraceae bacterium | reverse complement strand
CGGCACGCGGCCGAACGCGGTGATCGAGATCGTGACCGGGCCGGGCGTCGAAACGGTATCGCCGCCGAGCAGCGGGCAGCGATAGGCGGCGATATCGTCGCCGAGTCCGCGCGCGAACGGGCCGAGCCAACGCGCGTCGGCGCGCGGCAGCGCCAGCGTCAGCACGCCGCCGGCCGGCACCGCGCCCTTGGCGGCCAGATCGGACAGGTTGACGCGCAGCGCCTTGCGCGCCACCGCCTCGGGCGGATCGTCGGGCAAAAAATGCACGCCCGCGACGACGGCATCGGTGGTGACGACGATATCGTCGCCGAGCCCTTCGAGCACGGCGGCATCGTCGGTCAGGCCGAACGCGCCGGGATCACCGGCGAGCGGACGAAAATAGCGCGCGATCAGGTCGTCTTCACCGGACCCGGAGGCGCGCGGGTCGCTCACCGCTTGCGCTCCGCGGCCGCGAATTCGTCGGCGCGAAACTGGCGCGCGATCTGGTCGAGCACCGCGTTGACCATGCCGGTCTCGTTGCGATCGACGAAGGCGTTGGCGATATCGACATATTCGGAGACGACGACGCGGCCCGGCACGTCCTTGCGGTGCTCCAGTTCGTAAGCGCCGGCGCGCATCACCGCGCGCAAAATGGCGTCGATCCGCGTCAAGGGCCAGCCCTTGCGCAATTCGGCGTCGATCACCGGATCGAGCTTCGCCTGATCGCGCACCACGCCCGACACCACATCGCGGAAGAACGCGGCTTCCGCCGGCAGATAGGTGTCGCCCTCGACCTCGTGGCCGAGCCAGTGGCTCTCGAACTCGGCAAAGATATCGTTGATGCCGGCGCCGGCGATATCCATCTGATAGAGCGCCTGCACCGCGGCGAGCCGCGCCGCGCCACGGCGGTTGGCCTTCTTCGCGGACGGTTTCTTGACGACGTCGGCCATCGGGCTATGCCTGCGCCAGGCGGCGCTTGAGGCGCACCATGGCAAGCGCCGCACGCACCGCATCGCCCCCCTTGTCCATTTTGGACGCGAGCGCGCGATCCCAGGCCTGCGCATCGGTCTCGACCGTCAAGATGCCGTTGCCGAGCGGCAGGCGGCGTGCCACGGCAAGCGACATCAGCGCGCTCGCGGACTCGTTGGAGACGATCTCGAAATGAATGGTCTCGCCGCGCACCACGCAGCCGAGCGCGACCACCGCGTCGTAAGGCGCGCCCCTCGCCTCCGCCGCATCCAGCGCGATCGCGATCGCCACCGGGATTTCCAGCGCGCCCGGCACCGTCACCAGGTCGTGAGCGACGCCGGCCCTGGTCAACTCCGCCCGCGCGCCTTCCAGCAGCGCGTCCTGAATATCGTCGTAGAAGCGCGCCTCGACGATCAGCACGCGCGCGTCGCGTATGTCGATCTGATCCTGCGGCAGCGCGCGGCGGGCTTCGGCCATCGAAAACAGTCCTTACGTCAGACACCACAACAGATGCGCCGTGCCTTGTAATCGCGCGGCGCACCAATGCCAAGCGCCGGGCCGCATGGCCGCTATCGCATCTCGGTGAGGCGCGCGGCGTAGCGCGCCATCAGGTCCACTTCCAGGTTGACCCGGCCCCCGGCCCGCCATCCCCCGAGCACGGTGACGCTGAGCGTATGCGGAATGATCAGCACGGAGAAGTCGTCGCCGGCCACGGTATTGACCGTCAGCGACACGCCGTCGAGCGTCACCGAGCCCTTGGCGGCGATGAAGCGCGCCAGCTCGCGCGGCGCCCGCAAGCCGATCTTCGCCATGTCCGGCAGGTCGTCGCGCGACAGGATGTCGGCGACGCCATCGACATGGCCGGCGACGATATGGCCGCCAAGCTCGTCGCCGATCTTCAGCGCGCGTTCGAGGTTGAGGCGGGTGCCGGCCTGCCAGTCGCGCGCCGTGGTCAGCGCCAGCGTCTCGGCGGCGGCATCGACGTCGAACCAGGTGCGGCCGTCGGCGACGCCGGACGCCACCACCGTCAGGCACACCCCGTTGCAGGCGATCGAGGCGCCGTCGGCGATGGTGGCGCGGTCGTAGCCGCAGGCGATGCGCAGGCGGTGCAACTGCCCCTGCGCGGTCGGCGTCAGGCTGACGATGGTTCCGATGTCGGTGACGATGCCGGTGAACATGCTTCTAGCGCCGTTGGTAAATGGTCAGCCGGTCGCCGCCGATCCGCGCGGCGCCGCTCCTTGCAAACATGGCCGAGGCGGTGACCGCACTCAACGGCTGTCCCTCCAGCGCATCGACGCCATCGGCCCCGATGGTCGCTTCGGTCTGGAACAACTGCACCTCGTCGACCAGCCCGCGCGACACGAGCCGGCCGGCCAGGCGCGCGCCGCCCTCGACCATCAGCCGGGTGATGCCGCGCCGCGCCAGTTCGCGCAACACCTTCGCGAGATCGAGCCCGCTTGCGCCCGCCGCGACCCGCACCACCTCGACGCCCAGCGCCGCCAGCGCCGCCGCCTGTGGCGCGTCGGCGGGCTCCGCGGTGAACAGCCATAGCGGCACCTCGCGCGCGCTCCGCGCGAGCCGGCTCGAAGGCGGCAGCCGCAGGTGGCTGTCGAGCACCACCCGCACCGGCGACCATGCGGCCATGCCGGGCAGCCGGCAGGTTAATAGCGGATCGTCGGCCAGCGCCGCGCCGATGCCGATCATGATGGCGTCGCTGTGCGCCCGCATCAGGTGGACGCGGGCCGTGGCCGCCTCGCCGGTCAGCGCCACCGGCTTGCGCCCCGACAGGCCGATCTTGCCATCGGCGGAGACGGCGAGCTTGAGCATGACATGGGGACGGCCGTCGCGAATGCGGCTGAGATGGCCGGCATGCGCCCGCGCCGCCTCCGTCGCGCCGACGCCGACCTCCACCGCGATGCCGGCGGCGCGCAGCCGGGCGTGGCCTTGTCCGGCGACCTCGGGGTTGGGATCCTCCATCGCCGACACCACGCGGGCGATGCCGGCCGCGACGATCGCGTCCGCGCACGGCGGCGAGCGGCCGTGGTGCGAGCACGGCTCCAGCGTCACGTAGAGCGTCGCGCCGCGCGCCGCCGCGCCGGCCGCGGCCAGCGCCACCGGCTCGGCATGGGGGCGGCCGCCGGGCTGCGTCCAGCCGCGCCCGACGATCACACCGTCCTTGACCACCACCGCGCCGACGGCAGGGTTGGGCCAGGTGCGGCCGAGCCCGCGCGCGCCCAGCGTCAGCGCAAGCTGCATGAACCGCCGGCCCTCGGCCTTTCGCTCGGAGTAGTCCCGCGCAACCTGGTCCTCGAGCAGGCGAAAGATCATTTCGGCACGACGACGGGCGGCTGTTCCTCCTCGCCGGACAGCTCGCCGAGCAGCGCCTTGAAATCCTTGGCCTCGCGGAAATCGCGATAGACCGACGCGAACCGCACATAGGCGACGTCGTCGAGCTGACGCAGCCGCTCCATCACGATCTCGCCGATCACCTCGGAGGATACTTCCGCCTCGCCGCCGCTTTCCAGCTCGCGCACGATCGAGGATACGGTCTTCTCCAGCCGCTCGGGATCGACCGGGCGCTTGCGCAGGCTGATCTGCAACGAGCGCACCAGCTTGTCGCGGTCGAACGGCACGCGGCGGCCGTTGCGCTTGATCACCGTGAGTTCACGCAACTGCACGCGCTCGAAGGTGGTGAAGCGGAAATTGCACGCCAGGCACACGCGCCGGCGGCGGATCACCGACGAATCCTCGGTCGGTCGCGAGTCCTTCACCTGCGTATCGAGACTGCTGCAGTTCGGACACCGCATGGCCGCCGCGCCCTACTGGTAGATCGGGAAGCGGTCGGTCAGCGCCCGCACGCGCTCCTTGACGGCGGCTTCGACCAGCGGCGCCTTGCCGTCGCCCGCCTGCGCCACCGCGTTCAGCACCTCGGCGATCATCGCGCCGACCTGCTTGAACTCGGCGATGCCGAACCCGCGCGTCGTCGTCGCCGGCGTGCCGAGCCGCAGCCCGGAGGTGACGAACGGCTTCTCGGGATCGAACGGAATGCCGTTCTTGTTGCAGGTCAGCCCGGCGCGCACCAGCGCCTTCTCCGAGACGTTGCCCTTGAGGCCCTTGGGCCGCAGATCGACCAGCATCAGATGGTTGTCGGTGCCGCCGGAGACGATGTCGAAGCCGTGGCCGCGCAGCGATTCCGCCAGCGCCTTGGCGTTGGCGACGACGTTTTTGGCATAGACCTTGAAGTCCGGCTGCAACGCCTCCGCGAACGCCACGGCCTTGGCGGCGATGACGTGCATCAGCGGGCCGCCCTGCAAGCCGGGGAAGATCGCCGAGTTGAGCTT
>JBDHSY010000315.1:0-4291 GCA_039808405.1 Xanthobacteraceae bacterium | reverse complement strand
TACGGCGGCGTGAGAAAAGTCTCGTTCGACGAGTTGCGGGCGTGGTCGCGCCGCTTCGCCAACGTGCTGACCGAGGACGGCCTGCTGCGCGGCGACCGCGTCGGCGTGCTCCTGTCGCAGTCGGTCGAGCTGCCGGTCGCGCATCTCGCCGCGTTCCGCGCCGGCCTCGTGTCGGTGCCGCTGTTCACGCTGTTCGGCGAGGAGGCGCTGGCGTTTCGCCTCGCCAACTCCAACGCCAAGGCGGTCGTCACCGACGAAGGCGGCTACGCCAAGATTGCCGCCATCCGCGACCGGCTGCCGGCCTTGCAGCGCATCTACGTGATCGGCGAGGGGGACGTCGCGACGGTGTCGTTCTGGGACGCGGTCGAGGGCGCGTCCGAGGAGTTCGAGACCGTCAATACCCGCGCCGACGATCCGGCGATCATCATCTACACCTCCGGCACCACCGGCAACCCGAAGGGCGCGCTGCATGCGCACCGCGTGCTGCTCGGCCACCTGCCGAACGTCGAGATGGCGCACGATTTCTTTCCGAAGCCCGGCGACGTGATGTGGACGCCGGCGGACTGGGCGTGGATCGGCGGGCTGTTCGATGCGCTGTTTCCGGCCTGGTATCACGGCGTGCCGATGGTCGGCTATCGCGCCAAGAAGTTCGATCCGCTTGAGGCCATGCAGCAGATGGCCGACCACGAGGTGCGCAACGTGTTTCTGCCGCCGACCGCGCTGAAACTGATGCGGCAGGCGGGCGTCGCGCATCCCGGCGTCAGGCTGCGCAGCATCTTCACCGGCGGCGAGTCGCTCGGCGGCGAACTGCTCGACTGGGTGCGCACCACGTTCGGCGTCGAGGCGCACGAAATCTACGGCCAGACCGAATGCAACCTCGTCGTCGGCAACAACGCAAACCTGTTTCCGATCCTGCCCGGCTCGATGGGCAAGGCGACGCCGGGGTTCGACGTGCGCATCGTCGACGACACCGGTCGTGAGTTGCCTGACGGCGAGACCGGCATCATCGGCGTGCGCGCGCCCAACCCGTGCATGATGCTGCAATACTGGGACAACGAGGCCGCGACCGCGAAAAAATACGCCGGTGGCTTTCTGCTCACCGGCGATCTCGGCCGCCGCGACGATAACGGCTACTTCTGGTACATGAGCCGCGAGGACGACGTCATCACCTCGGCCGGCTACCGCATCGGCCCGGCCGAGATCGAGGACACCCTGATCCGCCATCCGGCGGTGGCGATGGCGGCGGTGGTCGGCGTGCCCGATCCGATCCGCACGGAATCGGTCAAGGCGTGGATCGTGCTGCGCCCCGGCTTCACCGGCAGCGACGCCCTGGCGCGCGACATTCAGGATTTCGTCAAGGTCAAGCTCGCCGCGCACGAATATCCGCGCCTCGTGCAGTTTGCCGACAGCCTGCCGATGACCGCAACCGGCAAGGTGCTGCGCCGCGAGTTGCGCGCGCTGGGGTAGCAGCCCCTGCCACCGCCGCCGCAGCGCTGACCGGCGCGATCCAACAGTGGCATTGCGCCCGGCGATGCGCTACGCAACACGCCGATGGGCACCAGGTCATTTCTCCGGCGATGGAACGGCGCGCCGCCAGCGGGCGCGGCAACCGTCGCGCAACCGGACGATGGCATCGTCTTTGACGGTGTCGAGGCGGAACGCGGCGGGCGCGTGGCGCTGGCGCTGCCGGCGCTGTCGCTCTCCGAGCGCCGCATCGCCCTGATCGGCGACAACGGTTCCGGCAAGAGCACGCTGCTGCGGCTCGCCAACGGCCTGCTTCAGCCGGCGCGCGGCCGCGTCAGCGTCGCGGGGCTGGACACCGCGGCGCAGCGCCGCGAGCTGCCGGGCGTGGCCGGCTTCATCTTCCAGAATCCGGACCACCAGCTGATCTTCCCGACGGTGGGCGAGGAGGTCGCCTTCGGCCTCACCGAGCGCGGCATGGCGCCGGCCGCGGCGCGCAAACAGGCGCTGGCGCTGCTCGCGCGCCACGGCTGCGACGGCTGGGCCGAGCGCAACGTCAACGACCTGTCGGGCGGCCAGCGCCAGCTCGTCTGCGTGCTCGCCGTGCTCGCCACCGATCCGGCCGTGCTGCTGATGGACGAGCCGTTTTCCAGCCTCGACCTGCCGACGCAACTGGCGCTGGCGCGCCGCATCCTGGCGCTGCCGCAGCAGATCGTGATGGCGACCCACGACCTCGATCTGGTCGCGGATTTCGACCGTGTCATCTGGCTCGAAGCCGGGCGCGTGCGCGCCGACGGCCATCCCGCCGACCTGCTGCCGGCCTACCGCGCCCATGCCGTCGCCGCCGCGCAGGAGGCGATGTCCGCATGATCGCCGACAGCCTCGCGCCGCCGAACTGGCTCAGTCGCGTGCCCGCCGGCGTCAAGCTCGCGGCGCTGGCGCTGTTCAGCATCGCGCTGGTGCCGGTCGACGATTGGCGCATTCTCGCCGCCGCGCTGCTCGCGCTCGGCGCGATCTATGCCGGCTTCGGCCGCTACGGCCTGGCGCGGCTGAAGCTGCTGCGGCCGCTGCTGCCGCTGCTCGTGGTGATCGGCGCCGTGCAGGCGCTGTCGAACGACTGGGAAGCCGGCGCGGTGATCGTGATGCGGCTCGTCGCGATGCTGCTCGCCGCCGACCTCGTCAGCATGACGACGACGATGAGTGCGCTGATGGAGGTGCTGGCGCCGCCGCTGCGGCTGTTGCGCCCGCTCGGCGTCAACCCGCGCAAGATGTCGCTGGCGGTGGCGCTGGTGCTGCGCTTCGTGCCGGTGTTGATGACGCGCTGGCGCGCCCGTGAGGAGGCGTGGAAGGCGCGCAGTTCGCGCCGCGTCCCGGTCCGCCTGATCGCGGCTTTTTTCGCCGAGATTTTGCAACTGGCCGACCGCGTCGCCGAAGCGCTCGATGCGCGCGGCTTCGATACCGCCCCGGTCGCACCGCGCGCCGCGCCGCGCCCGCCCGCCGATTAGCCGACAGGAGAGTTGCCCGTGGAATCCCGTACCATCGTTCGCATCGCGCTGATCGCCGCGGTCATCGCCGTGCTCGGGCTGTTGCCCGGCGTCGTGCTGCCGATCGCCGCCGGCGTGCCGGTCACGGCGCAGACGCTCGGGGTGATGCTCGCCGGCATCGTGCTCGGGCCACGCCATGGCGCGCTGGCGGTGCTGCTGTTCGTCTTCGTCGTGCTGCTCGGCGCGCCGCTGTTGTCGGGCGGGCGCGGCGGCCTCGGCGTGCTGTTCGGCCCCTCGGTCGGCTTCCTCGTCGGCTTCGTGCCGGCGGCTTTCGTCACCGGGCTGTTGATGCAGCGGCTGAAACGCCTGCCGGTGTTCGTGGCGGCGCTGGTGGCGGCCATCGGCGGCGGCATCGTCGTCGAATATGCCTGCGGCATCGTCGGGCTGATGGCGGTGGCGCGGATGAGCGTCGTGCAGGCGCTCGTCGCGACCGCCGTGTTCATTCCCGGCGATCTGTTGAAGGCGCTGGCCACCGCCTTCGTCGCCGAAGCCTCGTTCCGCGCCTATCCGGCGGCCATCGCCGGCCGCGCATGAGCGGCGAGACGATCACCGCCCGCCTGCCGCGCCATGCCGGCGCTGTGCCGGAGCGCGCGGCGATCGTCTGCGACGGCGATACGATCACATGGGGGGCGCTGAACGCCGTCGTCGACCGGCTCGCCGCGCATCTGGCGCGGCATGTGCCGCCGGGGCGCGGCGTGGCGCTGCATCTTTGCAACGGCCCGGCGCTGGCGCTGTTGTTTCTCGCCGCCGCGCGCGCCGGCCGCGAGGCGCAGATTTTCGATCCCGCATGGCCCGTTGCCACCGCGCGCGCCGCGCTTGCCGCGCTGGCGCCGGGGCTGGTGGTGAGCGACAGCGTGGCGCTGGCGGGCGAGCCGGATACGGTGGTGATCGGCCCGCATCTGCCGTTCGCGCGGGTGGCCGATGCGCTCGGTGCCTCGGAGGACAGCGCCCCGCTGCCGGTACCCGATGCGCTGACGCCGTTCTATGTCGGCTTCACCTCGGGCTCGACCGGCCTGCCGAAAGGGTTTCGCCGCCACCATCGCTCGTGGGTCGAGAGTTTCCGCGCCGGCGACCGCGGGTTCGATATCGACGCGACCGACGTGGTGCTGGCGCCGGGCAGCCTGACGCATTCGCTGTTTCTCTATGCGCTGGCCCATGGCCTCGATGTCGGCGCGACGGTGGTGCTGTGCCGGACGTTCCGCCCGAACCACGTCGTCCGCCTGATGCGCCGGCACGGGGCGAGCGTGCTCTACGGCGTGCCGACCCAACTGGAGATGATCGTCGAG
>JBDHSY010000314.1:0-4296 GCA_039808405.1 Xanthobacteraceae bacterium | reverse complement strand
ATCCATCGCGAGGACATCGAAAGCCTGCCGCTCCTGATGACGCGGCTGCGCAATTCCGACTTCCGCTTCATCATCTTCTGCGACGACCTGTCGTTCGACGGCAACGATGCGTCCTACAAGTCGCTGAAGGCAGTGCTGGAAGGCGGCATCGAGGGCCGGCCCGACAACGTCATCCTCTATGCCACCTCGAACAGGCGCCACCTGCTCGCGCGCGAGATGGTCGAGAACGAGCGCTCGACCGCGATCAATCCCGGCGAGGCCGTCGAGGAAAAGGTGTCGCTGTCCGACCGCTTCGGGCTGTGGCTCGGCTTCCACCGCTGCAGCCAGGACGAATATCTCGCGATGGTGCAGGGCTACGCGCGCCACTTCGGCATTTCCGTGCCCGAGGACGAGCTCGAGCGCGAGGCGCTGGAGTGGGCGACGACGCGCGGCTCGCGCTCGGGCCGCGTGGCCTGGCAGTTCATCCAGGACCTGGCCGGACGCAGCCGCGTGCGGCTCGGCGCGGCGACGTAAAACACGCCACACCCGCAAACGAAATGCCCGCGCTCATCGCGCGGGCATGACGGGGGCGAAAGGAGAGGCTTGCGTCCGCCTCACGCGCCGTTGAGGAACTGCATCGGATCGACGGGCGAAGATCCTTTGCGAATCTCGAAGTGAAGCTGCGGCGAGGCCACGTCGCCGGTCTGTCCGGCCTTGCCGATCACCTGCCCGCGGGTGATCTTGTCGCCGCGCTTCACCTTGAGTTCACTCGCGTGGGCATACGCGGTGACGAAACCGTTGTCGTGCCGGATCAGCACCAGGTTGCCATAGCCCTTCAGCTCGTTGCCGGCATAGGCGACGACGCCGTCCTCGGCCGCCTTGACCGGCGTGCCCTCGGGCACCGCGACATTGATGCCGTCGTTCTGCTTGCCGTTGGTTTTGGCGCCGTAGCCGGCGATGACCCGGCCGCGCACCGGCCAGCGGAAGGTCGGCAGCGCGCCGGCCGCCTCGGCCGATTTCACCGGCGAGACCGTTTCCGCTTCGCTCGGGGTGGTGGTGGCGCTGGCCAGATTGGCCTTCTGCACGGGGGCCGCGACGGCGGGCCGGGATACGGCGGGCTGTGCCGAGGCGACAGCGACTGGCTTCGGCTGCGCCACCGGGGCGGCGACAGGCTGCGGCTGCGCGGCGAGTTGCGGGCCGCTGCCGGCCGGAATGGTCAGGCGGCTGCCGACCTTGAGGCGGGCATCGGGCGCAAGCCCATTGGCGGCGGCGAGCTGGCTCACCGGAATCTGGTGACGGCGGGCGACGTTGTAGAGGGTGTCGCCGTGATTGACGTAATGGGTGGCGCCGCCGGCCGCGGCCATCCGCGGCGCTGCCGGCGCCGGCGCGGCCGGTGCCGCACTCGCGCTCTGGCGCGGAATGACGAGCTGCTGGCCGGGCTGCAACACGCGCGGGCCGCGATAGCCGTTGGCGGCGAGGATCGCCGACGACGACACGTTGTAGCGGCGCGCGAGCCCCTCAAGGGTATCGCCGGTGCCGACGATGATGGTGGTGCCGCCATGGCCGCTGGCCGGCTGGGCGCTGGCAACGGCCGCGTGCGATGCCGCCGCCGGACGCGCCGGCTCGATGCGCGGCGCCGGAGGCGGCGTGTAGGCGGCAACGCCCCGCCCGCCGCCCGAGGTTTCGCCGGTCGCCGACGGATAGGAGCGCGGCGCGGAGATTGCCGGTGCCGAGGGGGCCGAGCTGTACTGCGGCAGCGGCCGGCTCTCGACCCGGCCGTAGGGCGCGGCCGGCTGCGGCGCAACGCTTCCGGTCGCCTCGGGCCGCGACGCATAGGGATTTGACTGAAAGGGGTCCTGCGCGAAGCGCGTGGACATGTCGGCGCTACAGCCGCTCACTCCGACGGCGAGCAGGGTCGCCGTTGCAAGCTGCGGAATGCGGCGCGGGCCAAGCCAATCGACGACACCGAACATGGTTACTCACTCGTACGCAACAATGACCAACTTCTCGTGAAGTAATCACGGCTTCAGTAAATAACCGTTTAAGCATCCGGGAAATTCGACGGCGTTCGATGGCGGCCGTGTGGCGCGCTCAGAGTTCCCGCGCCAGCCCCGGCAATGCCGGCACGAAGCGGACGTCGAGCAGCTCCTTGCGCTCGATCCCCTCGGGCGTCTTGCGGATGCGCACCAGCACCTGCGCGGCGTTCGGCTCGCCGACCGGGCCGACCAGGATACCGCCTTCGGCCAGCGCATCGGTCAGACTTTGCGGCACCTCGCGCATCGCCGCCGTGACGATGATGCGGTCGAACGCCCCGAGCCGCGCGGGCACGTCGAGGCCGTCGGCCACCTCGATCTCGACATTGGTGTAGCCGAGATCGGACAGCCGCTTGCGCGCCCGCTCCGCCAGCGTTCGGAACCGTTCGAGGCTCACCACCGAAGCACACAGCCGCGACAGCACCGCCGCCTGGTAGCCGGAGCCGGTGCCGACTTCGAGCACGCGGTGCTCGGGGCGGACGTCGAGCTGTTCGGTCATGAAGGCAACCACGAACGGCTGGCTGATGGTCTGGCCGCAGGCGATCGGCAGCGCGGCGTCGCGATAGGCTTCGACCACCCCGCCGGTCTCGACGAAGCGCTCGCGCGGCACCTCCTCCATCGCCCGCAACACATTGCGATCGCTGACGCCGCGCTTGCGCAGGTTGAACAGAAACATCAGCTTCGGATCGGGCGGGTCGGCTGGCGGCATGGCACTCGGCTGATGGCACGCGTTCGTTTCGGTATCGCGTCACGGCACGGCGGCAGCCGCCTTGCGGTCGCAAGCGACCTTACAACGATCGCTCGAATTTTAATGGTTTATCGTAACCAAGTTGCAAACTTCGCAGGCGCGGGCGCCGCCGCTTACGGGAAAGTGCAGACGTGCGCCGCATGCCCCCGCGCCATGTTGGCATCAACAGACGTCGGCTGCCGGCGAGTTCCGGCGACAGTGGCGGAACAAATCAAATTGCCATTGACAGCAAGACGTTGCACGGAAACCCGGAGTTTGCCATGGTGAGTTTGATTGGGGAAAGGGCGACTGTCATGACGACGCCGGCACCACGACGTGGCGCGGTTCTCATCGTCGAAGACGAAGCGATGATCAGGATGATGGTGGCCGACATGCTCGGCGACCTCGGCTATCCGATCGCGGCCGAAACCGGCGATATCGACGACGCCATGACGCTGGCGCGGACCGCGACCTACGACGTCGCCATCCTCGACGTCAACGTCAACGGCAAGCTGATCTCGCCGGTGGCCGACATCATCGCCGCGCGCCCGCGTCCGTTCGTGTTCGTCACCGGCTACGGCACGCAAGGGCTGCCGCAGAACTACCGCGACCGGCCGGTGCTGCAGAAGCCGTTCCAGATGGAAACGCTGGCGAGCATCCTCGAAACCGTACTGCGTGGCCACGACTCGGATAACCTGCTGCGCGGGTAGAGCGAGTTTCGACCGGCTTGCGTCAGCGAAGTGACCGCTTCCTCCCGTGTCATGCCCGCGCTTGTCGCGGGCATCCACATCTTGGCGGCGGGTTACGAGATAAAGACGTGGATGGCCGGGACAAGCCCGGCCATGACAGTGCTTCAATACGATCGGAATAGACTCTAGCCGCGCCGCTCGAGCACCTCGATCAGGTTCTTGGCGAAGGCATCGTCGGTGCGGTTGAGCCGCAGCGGCGTCACCGAGACATAGCTGGCGGCAAGAGCCGCGAGATCGGTGCCCTCGCTCGGCGGATCGACATGGGCGATCGATTCGAACCCGATCCAGTAATACGGGTTGCCGCGCCCGTCGCGGCGGCCGTCGATGCGCAAAAAGTTCTGGTTGCGCTTGCCCTGGCGCGCCACCACCACGCCCTGCACCTCGTCGGGCTGGCACGAGGGGAAGTTGACATTGATGACGGTGTCGCGCGGCACGCCGAGCTTGAGCACGTTGCGCAGCACCTCGGGGGCATATTTCAGCGCAACGTCCCACGGCGGCGTCTTGTCGGTGCGCCCGCCGAACTCCTGCGACAGCGCGAACGACGGAAAGCCGAGAATGGTGCCTTCCAGCGCGCCGGCGATGGTGCCGGAATAGACCACGTCCTCGGCGACGTTGCGTCCCTTGTTAACGCCTGACAGCACGAGGTCCGGCTGCTTGTCGCCGACGATGTGTCGCGCGCCCATGATCACGCAGTCGGTCGGCGTGCCGCGCACGGCGAAGTGGCGCGGCCCGACCTCGCGCAGCCGCAGCGGATCGTTGAGCGACAGCGAGTGCGAGACGCCGGACTGGTCGAGCTCGGGCGCCACTA
>JBDHSY010000313.1:0-4327 GCA_039808405.1 Xanthobacteraceae bacterium | reverse complement strand
GAAAAGCGCGCTAGCGCGCGAGCCACGTGGAAGGAATGGCCTACATCCAGATATTCGGGATGACGGCGTTTGAATACGACGATACGAACTCCTTCTGTGTCCCATCGTCAATGCTGTAGGTGTGCCGCTTGATCCTGCCGATATTGGCGCCATAAGCATGGATGCTGATCGCTTTGGCTTTGAGGTCGGGATTGCGGACGCGATGAACGTCGATCTCCCGCGGCGATACCGTGGCGATCTCTCCGGTGCGGAGCATGTCGGGCGCACCGAGCGCGATCAGGCGGCCTTTGTCGTCGCGGACGAACGACTGCGATTCCTCCTGACCGATCATCTGCCCGATCACGCCCCAGACGGTGTGATCGTGAACGGGCGTCTCCTGTCCCGGACCCCAGACGAAACTGACGACGCTGAAACGCTCGAGTGGATCGCAGTAGAGCAGGTACTGCCGGTAGGAGTCTGCGGCCGGCTCGGCGAACGGCTCCGGCAGCCAGCGGCTGTCGGCGACCAGATCCCGCATCTCGCGCTTGACGACGGGGAGGATGAAATCCTCCTCGCCCGATTGCTCCAGAGCGAGGGTGACTTCGCGAACGAACTTTGTCAGGGCTTTGTTCATCACATCCTGCCGTGTATCGCCCGAGACAGCCGCCTGATCTGGGCACCAAACAACTCGCGGTGACGAAGTAAGTGTTGTCCGATCCCGTCATGAGTGTCAATATACGATATGCTTTTTCCATATATCAGAACAAACTCCCAGACAGGCAGCGCAGGCATGCGGCGGGCGGCAATTCCCTGCCGTGGCAAAGAAATCAATGAGTGAGGATCGGATGGCAGGGGAAGTTCGTGTGGGCGTCGATATCGGCGGCACCTTTACCGATACGGTTCTGGAGGCTGAAGATCGGCTTTTCTCCACGAAGGTGCTGACCGATTACGAGGCGCCGGAGCGCGCCATCGTGAAGGGGGTTCAGGAGGTTATCGCATTGGCCGGGCTGAGTGCTGGCGATGTCACCATGGTGATCCATGGGACGACGCTGGTCACCAACGCGCTGATCGAGCGCCGCGGCGCCAGAACCGCCTTCATCACCACCGAAGGGTTTCGCGACGTCGTCGAGATGCGCCGCGAGAACCGCTTCGAGCAATATGACCTCAACGTCGTTCTGCCGACGCCGTTGATCGCCCGCAAGGATCGCTATGTCATCGCTGAGCGGCTCGATTGGCGCGGGACCATCCTGAAACCGATCGATCAGGACGAACTGGATGGGCTGGTCCAGCGCATCTGCCAGGGTGGTTACGAAAGCGTGGCGATCGGGCTGATGCATGCCTACGCCAACGGCGTCCACGAGCGCCGCATCGCCGAGGCCCTGAAAAAGGCCAGGCCCGAGCTGGCTCTGTCCCTGTCAAGCGAGGTGGCGCCGCAGATTCGCGAGTTCGAGCGCTTCAACACCGTGTGCGCCAACGCTTACGTGAAGCCGCTTGTTGCAAGCTATCTGCCGCACGTCGCAGCCAGGCTTAGTGATATCGGCGTGACCTGCCCGGTGTTCATGATGCTGTCGGGCGGCGGCCTGGTGTCGCTGGCGGACGCTGCCGAGTTTCCCGTCCGCCTGCTGGAGTCCGGCCCCGCGGGGGGCGCCATCTATGCCGCGCGGTATGCGCTCACCCACGGCATGGATCGTGTCGTCTCCTACGACATGGGCGGCACCACCGCCAAGATCTGCCTGGTCGAGGACATGGAGCCGAAGACCACCGATACGTTCGAGGTGGCGCGCACCTACCGTTTCAAGAAGGGCAGCGGCACGCCGGTGTCGATTCCGGTAATCGAGATGGTGGAGATCGGCGCCGGCGGCGGATCGGTGGCCTATGTCGACGAGTTGCGCCAGATCCGCGTTGGCCCGGAAAGCGTCGGCTCGACACCGGGGCCGGCCTGCTATGCCCAGGGCGGCGATCGGCCCGCCGTCACCGACGCCAACCTGGTGCTCGGGCGCCTCGACCCCGACAATTTCGCCGGCGGCAAGCTGCGGCTCTCGGTCGACAAGGCGCAGGCGGCGATTGCCGCCCATATTCGCCAGCATCTCGATATGGATGACCGTGCGGCCGCATTCGGTATCTGCGAGACCGTCGAGGAAAATATGTCCAATGCGGCGCGCGCGCACGCCGTCGAAAACGGGCGTGACCTCTCCAATTTCACTATGATCGCATTCGGCGGTGGCGCGCCGATCCACGCCGCGCGACTGTGTGAAAAGCTCGGCATCGATCGCCTGCTGATTCCGCCGGGCGCCGGCGTCGGCTCTGCCATCGGGTTTCTTGCCGCGCCGTTCGGCTATGAAACGGTGCGCAGCGCGCGGAGCCGCCTCGAAGAGATACAGCCGGAGCGGGCGTTGGCGCTGCTCGGGGAGATGAAGCAGGAGGCGCACGCCTTCGTCGAGCGCGGCAAGAAAGGGGCGCCCGTCACCTACCGGATGCGCGCCTTCATGCGATATGTCGGACAGGGGTGGGAAATTCCAGTCGAGATTGTCGATACCGCGGAGACGCTGCGAGCGGAGCATCTGAAGGCGGATTTCGAGGCGGCGTATCGCGGCCTGTTCGGCCAGATCATCGAGCAGCAACCGATCGAGGTGGTGAGCTGGGTGGTTCGCGCCAATACGCCCTTGCGGGAGCACAGACCGCTCGGGTCGGTACCCGCCCCGCAGCCGGCCCGCGTCGCCGGGACGCGACAGGTGTTCGACGCGCGGCTGCGAACCGTGGTCGAGGCCAGAGTGGTGGAGCGCAGCGCCATGGCGCCCGGCGAGACCGTGGATGGCCCCGCCGTCATTGTCGAGGCTGAAACCAGCACGCTGGTGCCGTCGAGTTTCCATGCAACGATGTGCACGGACCGGGCGCTGCTGCTGGTCCGTCGTCGCGCGCAAAGCGCGGCGCAACAGGAGAAGCGCACGTGACGAAAATTGACGACGTCCTCTACCAGATCATGTGGAACCGCCTGATCGCGGTGGTCGAAGAACAGGCGCAGGCCCTTATCCGCACGGCCTTCAGCACCAGCGTTCGCGAGGCCGGCGACGTGTCGGCCGGCGTCTTCGATCGCCATGGCCGGATGATCGCCCAGGCGGTTACCGGAACGCCGGGCCATGTCAACGCCATGGCGGAGGCGGCGCAGCATATCATCCACGATATCGGCCCCGACAACATCCGCGCCGGCGACGTCTACATCACCAACGATCCGTGGAAGGGTACCGGGCATCTGCACGATATCACCCTACTTACACCGTCCTTTTACAAGGATCGCCTGGTGGGCTTTTTTGCGGCGACCGCCCACGTCATCGACATCGGCGGCAGGGGATTCGGTCCCGACGCCCGCCAGCTGTATGAAGAGGGCCTGTTCATCCCGATCATGAAGCTGATGGATCGCGGAAAGATCAACGACGTTCTGATCAACATCGTCCGCGCCAATGTGCGCGAACAGCGTCAGGTTGTCGGCGATATTCTGTCGCTGGTTGTCTGCAACGAGACGGGCCACAAGCGGCTCTGCGATATGCTGGAGGAGTTCGCGATCGACGATCTCGACGCTTTGGCGAACTTCATCTTCTCGCGCAGCCGCGAGGCGACCATGCAGGCGATCAATGCGCTGCCGCGCGGCACCAGCGAAAACCATATGAGCATCGATGGCTATGATCGTCAGGTCGAGCTGCATGTGAAGCTGACGATCGAGCACGATCGGGTGCTGGCCGATCTCGCCGGATCGTCGGGCGTGAGCAGCTACGGTATCAACGTGCCGATGATCTATACGCGCGCCTATGCCTGCTATGGGCTGAAGTGCGCGATTGCGCCGCAAATCCCCAACAACTATGCCTCGCTCAGCCCGTTCGAGGTGGTGGCTCCGGCGCGCACCATCGTCAACGCGTTGCGCCCGTCGCCGGTTGCGGCGCGCCACGTCATTGGCCATATGATCCCCGATCTGGTGCTGGGAGCGCTGCACGAGATTCTGCCGGGTCAAATTCCCGCCGAGAGCGCGGGCGCGCTGTGGAACATCCAGATCAGCGCCGAGGAAATACACCCGGACAGCACGTCCGCCGGGCCGCGCCAGGTGCTGATGTTCAACAGCGGCGGCACGGGCGCCCGCGCCACGCTCGACGGGTTGAGCGCCACGGCCTTTCCAAGCGGCGTCAACACCATGTCGGTCGAGGTCACCGAGCAGTCGGGGCCGATCGTCGTTTGGCGCAAGGAGTTGCTGCCGAATTCCGGCGGGGCCGGCCGGCAGCGCGGCGGGCTCGGACAGCGGATCGTGATCGGTGCCGCGGAGGGCTATGCGCTGCACTTCAATGCGATGTTCGATCGCGTC
>JBDHSY010000312.1:0-4337 GCA_039808405.1 Xanthobacteraceae bacterium | reverse complement strand
GTGCGCCTAGCCGACCGCGTCGTCCTTCACCGCGCGCAGGCCCACCCCCTGCGCGGTGTCGTAGGTCGCCTGCTTGAGCCGGCCGTTGTCGAAGGCGAGCGCCTCCGACTGGCGGTATTCGAGGAACAGTTCGCCGTCGTCGGCACCGCGCAGGCCGCGGGTCAGTTCCTTGCGGGCGGCGTCGCGGTCGAGGCCGGCGCGGTCGAACAGCGAAGAGGGAGCGGGGTGAGATGCGGTCATGGCGGGCCTTGTCGGGAGCGCCGGCGCGGGCGGATGGCCGGCCGCCTCAAGATAGGGAGGATCGGCCCGGATGGCGAGCGCGGATCGCGACGTCGTTACGGCCGCTTGGTTACGGCAGCTTGTCGTAGCCCTCGCCGAGGCCGTTGAGGCTGAGCGGGAAGCCGATACCTTCCTCGGGCGTCTCGAAGATGATGAAGGTCGCGGTCTTGGCGTTGCGCAGCCGGCCGAGCAGGGTGTCGTCGAGCGTAACCTCGGCGACGCAGCCGTTGGGCAGGCAGCGCACGAAGCCGGCGCGGCCGACGTCCTGGTCGTCGAGCTTGAGCCCGAGCCCGGACGGCAGCAGCACGCCGAGCGGCGCCACCACCCGCATCAGCTTGCTTTTCTGATCGGCGGTCTTGAGCACGATCACGGTCAGGCCGGCATTGGAGCGATCCTCGGCGACCACGCTCTGGATCAGCGCGCATTGCTCGCTCTTGGCGCCGGGCGGCGTGTCGCAGCGGATCTGCCAGTCGCCGTGCACCGAGCGCACCGCGCCCTGCGCCAGCGCGCCGCCGGCGGCCGCCACCGTCAGGACCAGCGCGGCCAGAAGCCCGGCCGCAACCGTGGGCACGATCGCGAGCGGACGGCGAAGCGGCGGTCGGAATCGTCGATTTGTCGAGCCCATGCGGGCGATCCCCTGCGAGGAATGAGGTCGGGCAGCGGCCGCAACGGCGCGTGGAACCCCGGCTTTGTGCCTGACCGGCTCTTGCACCGCAATGGCGGCGCCTTAAAGGCGGGGCGGCGCGTCGAATCAACCGAATCGAGCCTATCCGGCATCGGGACCATCGGGGTGTCCGGTGTCAAGCGCCGCTCCCCGCAGGGCCGGCGGTTTTCGCAAGTTTTAGCGGCGATTGCGGGCATGCGGAGGGGCTTTGCCGGTCGATTGCGACATTCCCTAATCGTGCATTGCGGCAACGGGGGAATTGTGGTTTGAGAGGCAGGATTTCGACGCGTTCCAATTCACCGGCCTGCATCATCGGGCGTTCGGCTGACGGCGCGAGCGCCGGCGGAGGGCCGAAGGCTGGCAAGGCGAGGAATTCGGGCGCGGCAAACGGGACCGCAGCGGGACACGGCGGTCGCCGCCGGATTGAATGACGAGGAGCGTAAACGGCATGACGATGTCGAGGGGCCGGATCGGACGGCAGATGCTGGGCTTGGCGGTGCTGGCGGTCGCTATCATGGCGGCCAGCGGAGCCTTCGCCGAGATGGGGCAGCCCAAGCCGTGGGAGCTGTCGCTACAGGCGGCCGCTTCGCCGGTGATGGATAGCGTCCACCGCTTTCACACCTTCCTGCTCGCGATCATCACCGCCATCACGCTCTTGGTGATGGTGCTGCTGGTCGTGGTGATGGTGAAGTTCAACGCCCGCGCCAACCCGGTGCCGTCGCGCACCACCCACAACACGCTGATCGAGGTGGTGTGGACGCTGGTGCCGGTGCTGATCCTGGTCGGCATCGCGATCCCCTCGTTCCGCCTGCTGTTCGAGCAGCTCGACGTGCCGAAGTCCGACCTCACCGTGAAGGCGACCGGCAAGCAGTGGTACTGGAGCTACACCTATCCCGACAACGGCCCGATCGAGTTCGATTCGCTGATGGCCGCCGAGAAGCAGCCCCGCCTGCTCGCGGTGGACAACGAGCTGGTGGTGCCGGTCAACAAGGTGATCCGCGTGCAGACCACCGCCGCCGACGTCATCCATTCGTTCGCGGTGCCGGCGTTCGGCATCAAGATCGACGCCATTCCCGGCCGGCTCAACGAGACCTGGTTCAAGGCGACCAAGGAAGGCATGTTCTACGGCCAGTGCTCCGAGCTGTGCGGCAAGGACCATGCCTTCATGCCCATCGCCGTGCGGGTGGTGAGCGATCAGGAGTTCGCCGCCTGGATCGAGGATGCCAAGAAGAAGTTCGCGGCATTCCCGACCAATGCGGTCGCGTCCGCCGACGCGGTCGCGACGAAGTAGGACGGCAGCCCGCGCGCGGGGACGCTTGAAGAAGCGAGCGCCGCGGGACCTGCAAGGGTCATAAGAACGTCAGAGGACGAAGGCTATGGCAACGAATACCGCACACGCGAGCGCCGATCACGGGCATGGCGATCACGGCCACCCGACGGGCTGGCGACGCTGGCTGTACTCCACCAATCACAAGGATATCGGCACGCTGTACCTCATCTTCGCGATGGCCGCGAGCGTGATCGGCGTCAGCATGTCGATGGGCATCCGCATGGAGCTGATGTATCCCGGCGTGCAGATCTTCTCGCACACCGCCTACAACGTGTTCGTCACGAACCACGGCCTCATCATGATCTTCTTCGTGGTGATGCCGGCGCTGATCGGCGGCTTCGGCAACTGGATGGTGCCGTTGATGATCGGCGCGCCGGACATGGCGTTCCCGCGCATGAACAACATCTCGTTCTGGCTGCTGGTGGCCGCCTTCATGCTGCTCCTGATCTCGTCGTTCGTCGAGGGCGAGCCGGGTGCGATCGGTGCCGGCACCGGCTGGACGCTGTACGCGCCGCTGTCGACCTCCGGACATCCCGGGCCGGCCGTGGACTTCAGCATCCTGTCGCTTCACCTGGCCGGCGCCTCCTCGATCCTCGGCGCCATCAACTTCATCACCACCATCTTCAACATGCGCGCGCCCGGCATGACCATGCACAAGATGCCGCTGTTCGCCTGGTCGCAGCTCGTGACGGTGTTTCTGCTGCTGCTGGCGCTGCCGGTGCTGGCCGGCGCGATCACCATGCTGCTGACCGACCGCAACTTCGGCACCAGCTTCTTCGCCGCCGACGGCGGCGGCGATCCGGTGCTGTACCAGCACCTGTTCTGGTTCTTCGGTCACCCCGAGGTCTACATCATGATCCTGCCGGGCTTCGGCATCGTCAGCCATGTGGTCTCGACCTTCGCGAAGAAGCCGATCTTCGGCTATCTCGGCATGGCCTACGCCATGGTGGCGATCGGCGGCATCGGCTTCGTGGTGTGGGCCCACCACATGTTCACCGTCGGCATGTCGAGCACGGCGCAGGCCTACTTCGTGGCGGCGACGATGGTGATCGCGGTGCCGACCGGCGTGAAGATCTTCTCGTGGATCGCCACCATGTGGGGCGGTTCGATCGAGTTCAAGACGCCGATGCTGTGGGCGATCGGCTTCATCTTCGTGTTCACCGTCGGCGGCGTCACCGGCGTGGTGCTGGCCAATGCCGGCATCGACCGCGTCGTGCAGGACACCTACTACGTCATCGCCCACTTCCATTACGTGATGGGCGTCGCGGCCGTGTTCGCGATCTTCGCGGGCTGGTACTACTGGTTCCCGAAGATTTCCGGCTACATGTACCCCGAGGCGATCGGCAAGCTGCATTTCTGGGTGATGTTCGTCGGCGTCAACATCCTGTTCTTCCCGCAGCACTTCCTCGGGTTGTCGGGCATGCCGCGGCGCTACATCGACTATCCGGATGCGTTTGCCGGCTGGAACTACGTGTCGTCGATCGGCGCCTATATCTCGGGCTTCAGCGTGCTGATCTTCGCGTTCGGCATGATCATGGCCTTCGTGCGCAAGGAGCGCGCGGCCGGCAATCCGTGGGGCGAGGGCGCCACCACGCTGGAATGGACGCTGTCGTCGCCGCCGCCGTTCCACCAGTTCGAAGTGCTGCCGCGCGTCAAGTAAGCGGCGGCGAAAGACCCGGCGCGGAGGGCAACCTCCGCGCCGCATGATGAGGACGGGCGGCCGGCGCCAAACCAGACGCAACGGCCGGCCGACCGCAGCGCCCGCGGCGGGCGCCGCGGAGCGATTGAGGTAACGAGCGTTGTCGATCGTCGAAAACCGCAGCATCGATCTCGCCCCGGCCATCTCGGAGGCGGGCGTTGCCGATTTCTTCGCGCTGCTCAAGCCGCGCGTGATGTCGCTCGTGATCTTCACGGCGCTGGTCGGCCTCGTGCTGGCGCCGGGCCACATGCACCCGGTGCTGGCGCTGACCGCGCTAATCTGCATCTCCGTCGGCGCCGGCGCCGCCGGCGCGCTCAACATGTGGTACGAGAGCGACATCGACGCGCTGATGACGCGCACCGTGC
>JBDHSY010000311.1:0-4339 GCA_039808405.1 Xanthobacteraceae bacterium | reverse complement strand
GACCTGCGGCAGCGCCGACACCGGCAGGTTCCAGTAGCCGAGCGCGCCGCCGATCAGCAGCGCGATGCCGAGCAGCGAGGTGGCGATCGGGCGGCGAATGAACGGCTCGGAAACGCTCATGGTCGCGTCCCCCGGCGGCGGAGGACCCCGGACCACCATCCGCTTTCACCGTCATGCCCGGCTTTATGCCGGGCATCCACGTCTTGGCAACGCCCCATCAGGAAAGACGTGGATGGCCGGGACGGCGCCCGGCCATGACGAAGACTGAACCGACTATCACACACAACATGTTCCTCTGTGGTCGGGACATGCTAGCGCGGCGGCCCGCCCTTGCCACCCTTGCTGCCGTTGCCGCCCTTGGCGCCGCGCCCCTCGCGCTTGCGCGGCGCGAGATCCGGCGTCGGCTGCGTGGCGGTGGTTCCGATGCGCACCTTGGCGCCCTCGGACAGATTGGCGAAGCCGGTGGTCACCACCTTGTCGTCGGTCGAGAGCCCGTCGCCGATCACCGCGTCGGTCTCGTCCTGCTGCCTGACCGAGACCGGCCGCGCGTTCACCGTATCGTCGGCGCCGATGACATAGGCGAAGGTGCCGGCCGGCCCGCGCTGCACCGCCGCCGTCGGCACCACCAGCGCCTGCGGCAGCGTCTCGACCTTGAGGCGGACGTTGACGAACTGGCCCGGCCACAGCCGGTACCCCTTGTTGTCGAACTCGGCCTTGAGGCGCACGGTGCCGGTGGTCGGATCGACCTGGTTGTCGATGCCGGTCAGATGGCCGGTCTCGATCACGGTGCGGCCGTCGTTGCCGAACACGTCGACCGCGAGCTGGCCCTTGGCAGCGGCGGCATTGACGCGGAACAGCTCCTGCTGCGGCAGGCTGAACTGCACCGAGATCGGCTGCAATTGCGTCAGCACGACGATGCCGGTCGCATCCGCGGTGCCGACGATGTTGCCGACATCGACCTGGCGCAGGCCGGCGCGGCCCGAGATCGGCGCCGTCACCTTGGTGTAGGCCAGCGTCGCGGCGGCGTTGTCGATCGCCGCCTGATCGGAGCGCACCAGCGCCTCGAGCTGCGCCACCAGCGCGGCCTGGGTGTCGGCCTGCTGCTTGGAGCCGGCGCTGGCGGCGGCGAGCTGCCGGTAGCGCGTCAGATCGATGCGGGCGTTGGCGAGCTGCGCCTCGTCCTGCGCCTTTTTGGCGACCGCCTGATCGTACTGCGCGCGGTAGATCGCGTCGTCGATCTCGGCCAGCACGTCGCCCTGCTTGACGCTCTCGCCCTCCTTGAAGTTGATCGCAGTCAGCCGGCCGCCGACCTGCGCGCGCACGGTAACGGTGTTGAGCGCGCGCACGCTGCCGACGCCGAGCAGATAGACCGGCACGTCGCGCCGCTCGGGGGTCGCTGCCAGCACCGGCACGGCGGTGTCGGGACGGCCGGCGCGCGCGGCGCTTTGCTGCTGTTGCGTCGTCCACCAGGTCCAGCCGAGGTAGCCGAGGCCGCCCAGCACGACGAGCGCGATCAGCCACGACACCGTGCGCTGGCGCGCCCGCGCGGGCTGCGCGCGCGAGCGGGCCTCCGCCTTCGCCTCGTCCGGCTTAAAGAGCATCGACCGGCCTCTCCAAAATCGGTTCCCAGCCGCCGCCCAGCGCCTGATAGAGGCTGACGATCGCGAGCAGGCGCGCCAATTGCGCCTGCGCCAGCGCATCCTCAGCCTGAAATAGCGTCAACTGTGTGTTCAGAACGGTCACGATGTCCACCGTGCCGGCGCGCAGCTGCTGCTCGGCGAGAGCGAAGGCGCGCCGCGAGGCCGCCACCACCTCGCGCTGCAGCCTCAGCCGCTCGGCGCTCTCGCGCACCGCCACCAGCGCGGTGTTGACGTCGGCGAAGGCCGACACCACCGTCTTGCGGTAGGTCTGCAACAGTTCGTCCTGGCGCGCCTGCGTCAGCTCGAAATTGGCCAGAATGCGCCCGCCGTCGAAGATCGGCTGGGTCAGCCCGGCGGCCAGCGTGTAGAATGCCGCGTGCGGCGTGAACAGCGCGGCCAGCGCCACGCTCTGATAGCCGCCCTGCCCGGTCAGCGTGATGTTCGGAAAGAACTGCGCCCGCGCGCTGCCGATGTTGGCGGTCGCCGCCGCCAGCAGAAACTCCTGCCGGCGAAGGTCGGGCCGTTGCAGCAACAATTCCGACGGCAGGCCGGGCGACACCCGCGGCGCCGATACGCCCGACAGCGATCCGCCGCGCACGGGGGTGCTTTCCGGCGGCCGCCCGATCAGCGTCGCCAGCGCGTTGCGGTTTTGCGCCAGCGTCTGGCGCAGCAGCGGCACCGCCGCCTTCTGGTTGGCGAGCACGCTTTCCTGCTGGGCGACGTCGAGATCGGTGCCGGTGCCGGCGGCAAGCCGCTGGCGGATGGCATCGAGCACGCGCTGGGCGTTGGCGATGTTGTTGTTGGCGATGCGAATGCGGTCCTGCGTCGCCAGCACCTGGAAATAGGCGGTGGCGACCGCCGCGAAGGCGGTCAGCGCCACCACGTCGTGGTCGAAGCGGCTGGCGCCGGCGGCCGCCTCGGCGGCCAGCAGCGCGTCGCGGTTCTGGCCCCAGAAGTCGAGCTGATAGCTGGCCGCCAGCGACGCCGACAGGCTGTCGCGGACGCGCGCGACGCCGACGGTGCCGCTGCCGCCCGCCGCCGAACTCTGGCTGCGCGAGGCATCGAGCCCACCCGACAGGCTCGGCAGCAGGGCCGCGCCGGTGACGCGCGCCTGCGCGTCGGCCTGACGGATGCGCGCCGCCGCCGCCGCCATGTCGAGATTGGCGGCACGCGCCTCCTCCATCAGCGCGGTCAGTTCGCGCGAGCGGAAGCCGCGCCACCAGTCGAGCTTCGGCGTCGGCGCGCGAACGTCCTTCGGCGCCCGATAGGCCGGCGGCACGTCGAGCGCCGGGTTCGGCAGGTCGCTGGTCAGGATGCAGCCGGACAGCGCAACGGCGGCCCCCGCCACGGCGCCCCACCGCAAGAACCGCCGCAGGCGGGCCTGCGGTGTCACGGGGCATGGGGCGGGCACGATCACGGGCGCATGATTCTCTTCGGCGATGCGGGAGGCCATTGTAGCGGGCTTGCCGTGCGGCGCACAGCCGCGCCCACAGTTCGCCCCCGCCTGTGACTTTTTCTCCGCAGACATGCGGAAGCGACGGGATCGTCCGATTCCATCGGGCCTGCCATCGTTCCGGCGCAGCGCGCGAGCCGCCCGCCCGCATGTTCCTTACGAAGATTTCATGTTGCGAAACGGCCGCCGGCGCGCCGCCGGCGCTGCCGCGCGCGGCTTTCCGAGAACAAATTTCCCGTCCGGCCTTCGTGCTTGTGGCAGCGGAACGCCTCCTTTAGGGTCGGCGCCGACATGCCCTTTCCTCATTTCCCGACACGGCCATGAACACCTATGACGATGTCGTTGCCGCCATCGGCAACACGCCGCTGATCAAGCTCCGCCGCGCCTCCGAGGCGACCGGCTGCACCATTCTCGGCAAGGCCGAGTTCATGAATCCGGGGCAGTCGGTCAAGGACCGCGCGGCGCTGTTCATCATCCGCGACGCGGTCAGGCGCGGGCTGTTGAAGCCCGGCGGCGTGGTGGTCGAGGGTACCGCCGGCAACACCGGCATCGCGCTGGCGCTGGTCGCCAACGCGCTCGGCTATCGCACCGTCATCGTCATCCCCGAGACGCAGAGCCAGGAGAAGAAGGATACGCTCCGGCTGTGCGGCGCCGAACTGATCGAGGTGCCGGCGGTGCCCTACGCCAACCCGAACAACTATGTGAAGCTGTCGGGGCGGCTGGCGGCGCAGCTCGCCCGCAGCGAGCCGAACGGCGCGATCTGGGCCAACCAATTCGACAACGTCGCCAACCGGCAGGCGCATGTCGAGACCACCGCGCCGGAGATTTTTGCGCAGACCGGCGGCAGGATCGACGGTTTCGTCGCCTCGATCGGCTCCGGCGGCACCATCGCCGGCGTCTCGCTCGGCCTCAAGGCACGCGACCCGAAGGTGAAGATCGTGCTCGCCGACCCGATGGGCTCGGCGCTCTACAGCTACTACAAGACCGGCACGCTCAAGGCCGAAGGCTCCTCGATCACCGAAGGCATCGGCCAGGGCCGCATCACCGCCAACCTCGAAGGCGTGACCATCGACGACGCCTACCAGATTCCCGACGAGGAAGCGGTCAACGTGGTGTTCGACCTGCTGCTGCACGAGGGGCTGTGCCTCGGCGGCTCGTCGGGCGTCAACATCGCCGGCGCGATCCGGCTGGCGAGGGAGTTGGGGCCGGGGCATACCGTCGTCACCGTGCTGGGCGACTACGGCAC
>JBDHSY010000310.1:0-4382 GCA_039808405.1 Xanthobacteraceae bacterium | reverse complement strand
TGCACTTGTTGCCGCGGCGTTGTGGGCGGCCGCGGCGACCGCTGCGGACGCCGCAAGCCGCGCGCAGGGACAACGGCTGGCGCGCCTCTATTGCGCCTCGTGCCATGCCATCGACAAGGTGAGCCCGAGCCCGCTTGCGATCGCGCCGCCGTTCCGCACGTTGCATGAGCGCTATCCCGTCGAGACGCTCGAGGAGGCGCTTGCCGAGGGAATCATGGTCGGGCATCCGACCATGCCGCAGTTTCAGTTCGACCCGGATCAGATCGCCGACTTCCTGCTCTTTCTCAAGTCGCTCGAGTAGCCGGCCGGCGGCCGATGCCGTGACAGCGTGAAGGCTCCAAAACGCGAAGGGATAGGCTTATGCGCGCCCATCAGATCATGACACGCAACGTCGTTACCGTGACGCCGGAGACGGCGATCGCCGATGCCGCCGCGACAATGCTGAAGAATCATATCAGCGGCCTGCCGGTGGTCGATGGCAAGGGCCACCTGGTCGGCATCGTTTCGGAGGGCGATTTCCTGCGCCGCTTCGAGATCGGCACGCAGCGCAAGCGGCCGAACTGGTTGCAGTTCTTCCTCGGACCGGGGCGCGAGGCAAAGGAGTTCGTGCAGGAGCGCGGCCGCAAGGTCGGCGAGGTGATGACGCCGGAGCCGGTTACGGTGACCGAGGAGACCACGCTGGAAGAGCTGGTCCAGACCATGGAGGGGCACAGCGTCAAGCGGCTGCCGGTGATGAGCGACGATCGGCTCGTCGGCATCGTGACGCGGGCCAACCTGTTGCGGGCGGTCGCCGGCCTCGCGCGCGAGGTGCCCGATCCGACCGCCGACGACGATCACATTCGCGAGCGGGTGACGCGGGCGCTGATGGCCACCGGCTGGCGCCCGGTCGGCTTGCAGGTGACGGTGCGCGACGGCGCCGTGCACCTGCACGGCATCATCGTCGACGAGCGCTCGCGTCAGGCCAGCATCGTCGCCGCCGAGAACGTCGCCGGCGTCAAGACAGTGCACGACCATCTCTGCCTGGTCGATACGTGGTCCGGCTACTACGTCGAGTCGCCGGAAGACAGGGCCAGCGCCGGCTGAGCGCAGACGTTTGGGAGCCTGAGCGGAGCGTCATGGCGGGGCTGGTGCGCATCATTCTGGTCGTGGCGGGCGCCATCGCCGCCCTGTTCGTCGCGCGCGATGCCGTGAACTTCCAGTTCATCGAGATGATCGTCACGATCCTCCTGATTGGGATGGCCGTGGTATTCGCCGCGCTGTGGGGCCTGCGCCGGCGCGGCTAGAACCCGTTTCGATCATATCGAAACACCGTCATGTCCCGACTTGTATCGATCGAAACCGATACGTGTTGATGGTGGAGATTTGATGCCGTCCTACGCGGTCGGGGCATGACCGGCAACCCCGGCCACGCCGACGGTGTCGTGTTGGCCAGATCAGCCGCGTGGCCGGATAAAGTTCGGGAAGCTCTTGAGCGCCCGATTTGTATCGTCCGGTCCGGCTTTCAGTATCGGTGGGCCGAGCAGTTGTCTTGTTGAACAGATACGCCTCGTCCTACGGCGATCGTCGAATCCCTTCAATATGTCAGCGTCACCCGACCCTGAACATTCCAGTCGCCGGAGCGGGTAAGGAGCGCGTCGCGCAGCGCATAGCCCAGCACCAGGCTGGCATTGAAGTTCGAACCGAGACGATAATCGACGCCGCCGCCAACGCCTGCCAGCGTCAGACTGCGCGTCGGCACGGCCAGCGGCGGCGTTCCGAACCCCGTGATACGGCCATAGCCATAGTCGAAGAACAGAAACGGCGAGAGCGTGTCGATGAGCGCGGCATTCTTCAGGTGAGCGAACACCGCGACCGACGGCAAGCGGAGTTCGTTGCGGACGACGAGCCCGGCGTCCACCGCACCGTCGTCGAGACGATAGCCGCGCGTGGCATATAGCCCGCCGAGCGCCAGTTGCTCGGTGTCAGGCAGCGCCTGGGACGAGGCCATGGCCGTGATCTGGGTCACCCAGGAGAGTCCCGCGGGCAGTGTCGTCACGCGGTTGATCGCGGCAAGGCCGTAAACGTATTGAACGTTGGTGACGCGGCCATTGGTGAAGGTCGACCAAGTCGCCGCATTGTTCTGCCCCAGCACGCCGCCCGGATTGGCGACGATCCGCACATCCCAGTTGGTCCGGCCATGGGCGTCGGACAGCGTATGCGTCCAGCCGACGATCGTCTCGAACAGTTCAGCCTGTCCGCGCGCGACCTCGATGCCGGCGAAATACGTCTTGCGGGCAACCTGCTTGACGCTCGCGCCCACGAATACATCGCCGCCATGAAGGCCCGGCACCAGATTGGAGAGCGCCGTACGGTACACCAACGGCAGTTCGAAAATGTCGTTCGCGATCGCGAGCGATCCGGCGACATCGTTCTGTCGCGTTGCCACATAGCTCGGGACCAGCTCGATACTCTGCCGCGCGAACAAGGGCAGCACGACGCGCCCGGCGTGGCTGACATAGTGCGGCCGGTTCGCGCCGGCATCGAGGCTGCCCGGATTCCCCCAGAAATTGTCGCTGCCGGTGAGCTGATACGACACCGCGAGATCGTTGAGCGCCGACACGCCGGTGCCGAAACCGACAAAATAGCGATCGAGCCCGGTGGAGCGCGTGCCGGTGTTGGACCAGCCGCCGAACACCTGCCACGGCTTGCCCTCCACGACGTTGAGCGTCAGTGCGCTGGTGCCGAGGGCATCGCCCGGCGCGAACACGCCCTGCACCGTGCGATACGGATAGCGGTTGATCCAGTCGAGATCTTCCTCCAGCGGCGCGACGGCGATCCGCTCGCCGGCCACAACGCGCACCTTGCCGCGCAGCGCCGTGTCTGTTGCCGCATCGGCGCCCTTCACTTGCAGCGCCCCCATGCGGAACTCGATGACCCGAAGCTGCAGCACCCCGCCGGTTACCTCCTGCGGCGGCGTGGTCACCGAGACGAAGGGATAGCCGCTGTCGCGATAGGCTTTGGCGATTGCTGCCTGAAGGTCTGCGATCAGCCTGCGGGTGAGCGGGCGGCCCAGATAAGGCGCCACGGCGACGCGCAGCATTTCTGCCGGCATCGCGCCGATTTTGCCGACGACCACGCCAGCGCCTTTGGCGCGGGTCACGACCTTGTCCGCCGATCCGATCAGCCGCACGCCCGATAAACTGACGCCGAGCGGCGTCTCGTCAGTCGCGCCGCTGAGATCGGGCTGGCCGACGATCAGACCGCCGCCGCTCGTCACCGGCGGCGGCAGGTTGCGTTCGACCACTTGCGCTTTCGCGTCTTGTGCCGCTCCGGCAAAAAGACCCAGCACGAGCGCCAGGCTCATGCCGCCACGACAAATTCCGCGCCCGCCCGGCAGTCTATCGGCGACAGGTCGTGCCATCATCACTCGATCGTCAGTTTGCCGAAACCCTCAGCCACGGGCCGAAGTTGAGATTGTCGGGATGTGGAAATTTCGCGCATTGCCTCGCCAGCAAGCCCGCGCGGCAGCCCGATGGCAATGAGGACTTCGTCTTGTCGTCGCCGGCGGCCGCCCGCTCCGCGTCCTGGATCAGGCCAAGGAAGAAGCCCGTGCTCAACCATCCTCCCTGCGCTCCATGTTCAAAAATCGTGGGAGGCAGCGTGCCGATCCGAACCGGAGCCGGCACGATTACCAGCGTGTTGCCGACAAAATTCAGCGTGTAGTTGGCCGAAGCGGCTAACGTCCCCTGAACAATCGCATACTCTCCGGCGGCTTCGCCCGGAGCGCGCAGCGGATTTCCGCTCAGGGTATCGCCGTTGACAAGGCTGCCCGACGTCACCTGCCACGTCAAAGCCGGATCAGGTTGCAATTCGGTTTTCTGCTGCGCATCGGCCGTGACCGTGAGCGCGCGCGGCGTGATACCGAAGTCCGCCCCGGTGAAGCTGATGATATAGTTGCCGTTCGCCGCGAGGTTGCCCTGGCCGATGGCGTAGGTCCCGACATTCTCGCCCGCCACCCGCGACAGATCGCCCGACAGAACCGAACCCGCCGTGTCGCTCAGCTTCCAGCCGCTCGCCGTATAGGTCAGCGTCGGGTCGAGATCGCCATAGACCTTCGAACTGGTGTCGGCGGTGATCGTCAGCGGCGCCGGAATGACCGCGAGGTAACCGTTGACGTAGGTGATTGTGTAGTTCGCCGGGTCGAACGTACCTCCGGTGGCGCTACTCGCGGTGATCGCATAGGAGGGCGCGGCGGCTGCATCCTCCGCCGCTCCGGCGCTGGCCAGCGTCACCGACCCGACGCTCTCGCCGTTCTGCAATCCGTTCGCCGTGAACTCGGTCCCGGCAAACGTCATCGAGTCGCCGTAGGTCTTGGTGAAGTTGTTTGCCGTCACCGTGATCGG
>JBDHSY010000309.1:0-4390 GCA_039808405.1 Xanthobacteraceae bacterium | reverse complement strand
ATCAGAATGCGCCTGATTTGAAAACCAAAATCCGATTCAGACTAAGCAGGAAAAGCTCTAGGCGCGCTTGCGGATGCAATCGTGACCGACATCCACTCCGTTCAGGCTCTTCCGCGCCACTGGCAAGCTCCGTCGAAGAGCGGCTACGCAGTCACGCGTTTCGGCGGTCTCCAAGTGGTGAGCCTTCAGGCAAATCATCTCGTGATGTCCGTCTCGCTGCATCGACACTGCAGAACTACGGACGGGCGGCAGACCTTTGTCGCTGCGTCTTCATCTCGGAAGTCTGAGCTCCGCGCAATCCTATGCGGCAGGCGGCGAGCTCAACAACACCGTTTCCACTTGGGACAGTTGCGGCGCGATATAGAATAGGCTGCTTCTGCCTATTCGGTCGAACGGGGCATAAGACCATATGCGTCCGGCATATCGAAAGCGCTGCGCATGTCATTGGCTGGTTCGGCCATGTGATCCTGGGCGGCTCGACGCCCTGATGTTGAGGAAACCGGATCGTCGAGTCCGGCCGAGAGAAGGGCGCTGGGCAACTGGCCTGACGTGGCCCCATCATTATCGTGCTGCCAAATAGTTCCGTTTCTCCTATGCGCGCTCAGCTTGGGAGTATTCTGCCCCGCATTCGCCGTATGAGATGAGGCTCTTTCGGCTGACATTTTGTCGATGTCGGCTGGAACCTGCAAACCGCTGCCCGGATGACAAATCCTGGGCGCCATTTTCATCTCAGTTATTGGTCTGAAGGCGCCGCATGGTGAACTCGATCTCCTCAAACTTCCGCCAGAACTTGACCGTCGTCGAATGCCCTCCAGCGGGATACTCTTGCAGGATCTTGCGGGCTTTGGCACGGGCGGAAGTCCGGGGCAGGGTAGAGGTTCGCGGACGAAACCATCGTTGACCTTCTGCCGGGTCCGTTTGCGCTCAGTAAGGCGGCGTGGCGTCATGTTGTCAGCCTCGAAATCGACCGGCGCCGTATTCGCGACATGCTTCAGACCATAGCAGCGCCATCGAGAATTTCCCTCAAGAACTTCAGCGCTTCGCCCTGAGTAGTATCTCCGACAAGATTGCCGCCGACGACCTTCCCGGCATCCCCGATCGCTACCGGGGTCTGTCCGACGTCATATGTATTACTCATCGGTTGAACACCTGCCTGCGGCGCCCCAGGGTGAACCATTGCAGCGGGAATTGTGGTCCGGGTCGCGCGGGTACATCGCATCCACACGTTCGATCGTATCTGCCTCGAACACGGCATCCCGCATCGCTTCACCGAGTCTAATCACTTTTGTACCAATGGGCAGGTCGAGCGCATGACCGCATCCTTAGGGAAGCTACTGTCAGGCGCTACCACTACAGCGCCGCCGGCAGTTCGAGGCTTACCTCACCTTTTGACCTTCCTCGGTGCTTACAACTTCGCCAAACATCTCGACGGTCTCACGCCATACGAGGCCACCTGCAAGGCATAGGCCGCCGAACCGGACCGCTTCCTACGCGATACGGCCCACTTCATATCGGGACTGAACCCCTAGGCGCTGTCCGGCACGCTTGCGCTGCCCGCGCCGAGTGCGCGCTGCATCATCACGGTGTCGAGCCAGCGGCCGAACTTGAAGCCGACCGCCGGGTGGGTGCCGATCATCGCGAAACCGGCCCGGGCATGGGCACGGATCGAGGCGACGTTGGCCGAATCGCCGATCACCGCGATCATCTGGCGGAAGCCCAGCCCGGTCGCGTCCTCGATCAGCCGCGCCAGCAGCGCCGTGCCGAGGCCGCGCCCGTGCGCGGAGGGCGCGAGATAGACCGAATCCTCCACGGTGAAGCGGTAGGCCGGCCGCGCCCGGTACGGCCCGGCATAGGCGTAGCCGACGGGCGCGCCGTTGGCGTCCGCGACGAGATAGGGAAAGCCGGCGTCGCGCAGCGCTGCAAAGCGCCGCAGCATCTCGGCGCGGTCCGGCGGCTCCAGTTCGAACGTCGCCGTGCCGTGCAGCACCGCGTCGGCGTAGATCGCGGTGATGGCGTCGATATCGGCCGGGGTGGCGGGACGGATCGCGGGCGCGTGCATCGCGCCAACATGCGCCCGCACGGACGCGAAGAAAAGAGGATCGCGCTCCAAAACCAAAAACCCCGGCCGTAGGGCCGGGGTTCTGGTGTCGGGTTCGTGCCGGGCCGGGCGATTACTCGCGCTGGCCGAGCAACTGCAACAGCAGCGTGAACAGGTTGATGAAGTTCAGGTAGAGCGACAGCGCGCCCATGATCGCGGTCCGTTCGGCCGCCTCGCCACCGGCGCTGGCGTAGCCGTAGATGTACTCGCTCTTGAGCCGCTGGGTGTCCCAGGCGGTGAGGCCGGCGAACACCAGGACGCCGATCACCGACACCACGAACTGCAGCATCGAGGAGCCGATGAACAGGTTGACCAGGCTCGCGATGATGATGCCGAACAGGCCCATCAGCAGGAACGAGCCCATCCCGCTCAGGTCGCGCTTGGTGGTGTAGCCGTACAGGCTGAGCGCGCCGAACGAGGCCGCGGTGATGAAGAACACCCGCACGATCGAGGTGTGCGTGTAGACGAGGAAGATCGACGACAGCGACACGCCCATCAGGGCCGAGAACGCCCAGAACAGCATCTGGGCGGTGGCGGGCTTGAGCCGCTGGATGCCGAACGAGATCACGAACACCATCGCCAGCGGCGCCAGGATGAAGGCCCACTTCAGGGGGCTGACGAACATCGCGTAGCCGAACGAGGTGAGGTAGGTGTTGGCGCCGATGCGCGCGGCGGCGCCCGAGGCGTCGCCGGTGACCGCCGCCATGTAGACGCCGAGCGCGGCGAAGCCGGTGATCGCCAGCCCGATCGTCATGTAGTTGTAGATCTTGAGCATGTACGCGCGCAGGCCGGCATCGACGGCGGCGGCGTCGGCGCGCGTGGTGGCCTGGCCGAAAGGCGAGGCGTAGTTACGGTCGAAGTCCGACATGGGCGAAGTCCCGTTGTTGTCCGGCGGGGCGCCAAGGGCAGGCGCTGCCGGCACTGAATTCACTCAGATCCCGAATGGCGGCGGGCCAAACGCAACCGCATCGCGTTCGGGAATCTGACCCGCAGAGCATGTGGGAAACTAGCACAGGTGCCGCAAGCTCCTACGCGCGGCTGAATGTCGCAAAAGCCATATGTCCATTCTGTCACAAATTCCGCAAGACGGCAGCGGGTTTGTTGTTGAGCGCCGACAGGGTGCCGATCAGCCCGAGCAGCACCGTCACCGCCAGCGCCAGCGCCGCGACGGCCGCGGCGGTTCCCGCCTCGAAGACGAAGCCGAGGTTCATCAGCCGGGTCACGATCAGCGCCGCCGCGACCGAGCCCGCGGCCGCGCCGAACAGCGCGCTGGCGCCGCCGACCAGCAGGTATTCAAGGGCGTAGGCGGCCAAAAGCCGCGCCCGCGTCGCGCCGAGCGTCTTGAGGATCACCGCGTCATAGAGCCGCTGGCGGTGGCCGGAGGCCAGCGCGCCGCCGAGCACCAGCACGGCGGCGAACAGCGTCACCGCGCTGGCGCCGCGCACCGCCAGCGTCAGGTTGGTGACCACGCCGCCGATGGCCTCGACCGCCTCGCGCACCCGGACCACCGTGACCGAAGGGTAGGCGGCGGCGACCGCCTTCACCAGGGCCGCCTCGGCGGCGGGCGATGAGTCCGGCTCGGTCAGGGTGGCGATGTGGGTGTGCGGCGCGCCGGCGAAGGTGTTGGGGGTGAACACCAGCACGAAGTTGATGCCGAGGCTCTGCCAGTCGACGGTGCGCAGGCTGGCGATGCGCGCGGTGATGTCGCGGCCGAGCACGTTGACGGTGATGCTGTCGCCGAGCTTGAGGCCGAGGCCGTCGGCGATGCGCCGCTCCAGCGACACCAGCGGCGGTCCCTTGTAATCGGCCGGCCACCAGGCGCCTTCGACCACGGTGGAGCCGTCCGGCACCTCGTCGGTGTAACTCAAGCCCCGGTCGCTTTGCAGCGCCCATTCGGTCTCCGGCGTGGGCTTCAGGTCCTCGGCCTTCACGCCGTTCGCGGCGGTGATGCGGCTGCGCAGCATCGGCACTTCCTCGACAGCGGCGTCGGGGCGCTCGCGCGCCAGGAAGGCGCGGAAGGCGTCGGCCTCGCGCGAGGGGATGTCGATGAAGTAGAACGCGGGCGCCCGGTCCGGCAGCGCCGCCGTGAACTGGCGTTGCAGGTTGCCGTCGATCTGGGTGACGGTGACGAGGGTGGCGAGGCCGAGCCCGAGCGACAGCACCACCGAGGGCGTCAGCGCGCCGGGACGGTGGATGTTGCCGAGCGCGAGCCGCAGCACCGTGCGGCGCGGCCGCGGCAGCGCGCGCGCCAGCGCCATCACGCCGGCGGCGACGAGCCGCAGCAGGACGAAG
>JBDHSY010000308.1:0-4400 GCA_039808405.1 Xanthobacteraceae bacterium | reverse complement strand
GATGGCGCACAGCCTCGTGCCGTTGATGTATGCGGCCTACGCGCGCACCGTTCTCGGCGTTGCGCAAACCAACGAAGACCTCGGATACATGGGCGGATCGCCCCGGTATCAGCTCTACCGGACGGCGGACGGGCGATATCTCGCCGTGGCGGCTTACGAGGAAAAATTCTGGCGGCGCTTTTGCGAGATTGCCGGGCTTCCGGGGTCCGCGACCCGGGAGGATGTTCAGGCGCGCATTGCGCAGGATGCCAGCGATGCCTGGGAGGCCAGGTTCGCTGGCGAGGATGTCTGCTGCTCGATGGTCGTGACGCCGGCGGAAGCCCATGCGAGCGGCCACTGGCGTGCGAGCGATAGCACGGTCTCCGGCGGCGGCGCGCGTGTTCCGGCGCTGGTTATACCAATCAGCGATACCCTCAGAACGCGTGAAAGCGATCGCCCGGCGCCGTCGCAATAGCTAGCCGCGTTCGGCCGATTCCGACAGGTTCAGGTTCATGCTGGGCGTGATCGATTGAACCAGGGTCTCGATGACGGTCTGCCGGGCAAGATCAACATGGCTCTGGGCCAGCCGTTCGGCGGCGTCCGCGTCCTTTCTTTCGATCGCCGCAAGGATTTGCCGGTGCTCCCGGAGAATGTTGCCGATGTGCGAGGAATAAGCGGTCTCCTGCGAGAAATGCTCCCTCGTCATGGCCAGTCGGGTGATCCGCAGATTGAGCGTGAGATTGTATTTGTAGAACCGCTCGATCGCCGAATTGCCGCAGGCTTCGGCGATGGCCGCATGAAAGCGCCAGTTGCTCCAGATCATTTCTTCGGAGGAGTTTTGCTTTGCCGCCCGCTCGAAGGCTTCGCACTCGCGGCGCATGGTGTCCAGTGATTCCGGGGTGCGCCGCACAGCCGCCCATCTCGTCACCAGCCGCTGCGAGATATCGAGCGCTTCAAGGTTCTCGCGAATGTCGTTCCAGCTCATCGGGGCGACTTGTGCGCCCCTGTTCGGCAGCAGTTCGATAAGTCCTTCTCCGGCCAGCCGCACCAATGCTTCCCGAAACGGCGTTCGCGAGAAGCCAAGCTCCTTGCTGAGTTTGCCCTCGTCGAGGCTCGACCCCGGCAGCAGCTTCAAGCTGAGGATGCGGCCCCGCACCGCCTGATAGATCTTTTCGCCGCGCGAGCCTTTGGGCACCTTCGCGGTTTTGGGCGCGGGCTTCCTTGCGGGTGCCCTTTTCCTTGACGTCATCGTGTTTGCCTGCCTGAGAATCGACGCATAATACACGCTCCATCGGAATTAAAAATTCTTCCATTCATTATTTATACACGGTATATTTTAGTTTCCGCCGAGTGGAGGATGTGATGGCCGAGACCGATTCAAGCGCGCTCGTTCAGGCCGTGCGGACGTTTGTCGATCGCGAAATCAAGCCGAATTCCATGCGGCTTGAGGCGTCGGAAGAGTATCCTTCGCGCATCGTCGATCAGATGAAAGAGCTTGGATTTTTCTCCCTGAACGTTCCGGAGGAGTTCGGCGGGCTCGGCGTTCCCGTGTCGGTGTATTCGGAGGTGATGGAAGAGCTTTCCTTCGGCTGGAGCAGCCTTCCTTCCTTCATCAACAGTCACAACACGATTTCCAGCATCATCGCGAAGTTCGGGACCGAGGATCAAAAGGCCCGCTACCTTCCCAGGCTTGCGACCGGAGAACTGCGTGGCTCGGTTTCGATGACGGAATCGAATGCCGGCTCGGACCTTCAGGCGATTCGGACCTCGGCAACGCTGCAACCCGACGGGCAGTACAAACTATCCGGCAACAAGATATTCGTGACGAATGGCGGCCGGGCGACCGTCTACGTGGTGCTTGTCAAAACCGACCCGAACGCCGTCCCAGCCAAGAACGGCATGAGCCTTTTCATTGTCGAGAAGGGCACGAAAGGTTTCCGCACGGGAGAGATCTATCAGAAGATGGGCTTCAAGCACGTCGACACGGCCGAGCTGATATTCGATGACGTGTTGTTGCCGCAAAGCCAGTTGCTTGGCGGAGAAGCCGGCAAAGGACTGTCGCAGCTTCTCGACGTCATCGAGACCGGGCGCATCGTCATCGCGGCTGCCGCGGTCGGCACCGCCAAAGCGGCCCTCGAAGCGGCGGTCAGGTTTTCGAGGGAGCGCCAGACGTTCGGTGTCCCCATCTCCAACCACCAGGCGATCCAGGGCCATCTGGCGAACATGGCGACGCAGGTCACGGCGGCGCGTCTGCTTGTCAGGGAAGCGGCGCGTTTCAAGGAGACCGGACAGCGCGCGGACATGATCGCCGGCATGGCAAAAATGTTTGCGTCGGAAGTTTGCGCGGAAGTGGCCCTCACCTGCGTGCGCGTGCATGGCGGTTACGGATATGTGTCTGATTTTCCGGCCGAGCGCTATTACCGGGAAGCTGCCTATTACGTCGTCGTAGAGGGCACCAACGAAATTCAGAAGATGATTATCGCCAGGCGCCTGCTGGCCGGAGACGGCGAAGCGATCGGCATACAGTGAGCGCGATAACCGCAAGGCCGTAAAGGGATGCCGTTGGAAAGCGATCTGCCGCTGAAGGGAATCCGCGTCGTCGACTACACGCATTTTCTTGCCGGGCCTTATGCGGCACGGTGTCTTTCCGCGTTCGGCGCGGACGTCATCAAGGTGGAAAGCCCGAACGGGGACGCGGCGCGCGGTCTGCCTTACACCGTAAAGGGGCATAGCGGGTTCTTTTTGCAGCAGAACGTCGGAAAGTATGGCGTCTGCGTCGATGCGAAGAAACCGGACGGGCTCAAGCTGCTTCACGGGCTGGTATCGAGCGCGGACGTGTTTATCGAGAACTTCCGCCCCGGTGCCCTGGATCGCCTCGGCCTGGGCTACCGGCAGCTCTCCGAAATCAACCCGGGCCTGATCTACTGCTCGCTGTCTGCCTATGGCCACACCGGCGAGAAAAGCACCAAGCCGGGGTTCGGTCTGATCGCCGAAGCGATGTCGGGGGCAATGGCACAGGTCGGTCGCCCGGGCGAAGCTCCGCCGCTGTTGCGAATGCCGATCGCGGATACCTTGACCGGGGTCCATGGTGTGGCGGCGATCTGCGCCGCCCTTTACGGCCGCACGCGGTCCGGCCGGGGCAAGCACATCGATCTCGCGCTCTACGATTGTATGGTGGCGATGCACGATCATGCATTGCAGCGCTACGTGATGAGTAACGGCAGCGACGTTCCCGAGCAGGCCGACACCCAGTTTCCCGGGCTGACAATCTATGGCTCGTTCGCGGCCAAGGACGGCTATCTGGTCATTGCCGCGCAAGTCGATGAGGCGTGGGCTATGCTGGCCCGGCTCATTGGGGGTGATGAGCTCAGCGGCGATCCGCGCTTTCGTCTCGCCCGGGATCGCAACCGGAACAGGGAAGCCGCGATAAAAATCGTCGACGAATGGGTTCGGTCGCAGCCGTCGAGAGACAGTTGCATTGCCCGGCTTGAGGCGGCAGGTATCGCGTGCGCGCCTGTTCAAACCGCCGCTGAGGTTCTTCAGGACAAGCACCTGGATCAACGACACGTGTTCGTGGAACAGCTGCAAGGCGAACTGGGACGGGTTCGGTTGCCGGGCACGCCGTTTCGCGCGTCTGGTTACGGGGGCGAGGAGAGCCAGCCGGCGCCGTCGCGCGGTCAACATAACCGTGCGATCGCCGAGGCTCTCGGCTATGCGTCTGAAGACATCGACCGCTTGATCGACGAGGGTGTGCTGTGTGATGGCTAGGCCACCTGAACTGGTCGATTAGGGAGCAGGACGTGGCACCGGGCAGCGCCGCGGAGGGACGGGGTCCCAATGAAATGTCGATGCTCGCGAGCATCGAGACGCACGCGCGAGAACGTCCGGACCACCCCGCCATCATTTTTGAAGGAACAAGCTGTTCATATCGGCAGCTGGTCGATCGCTATCGACGTATGTCCCGTTGTTTCCGCCATCTCGGCCTGGGCAAAGGGTGCAGGGTTTGCATCCTGTCCCGGAACCGGCCGGAGTATTTCTTCATTTATTTCGCGACGCTGGATTGTGGCGGGACATTTTTCCCGATCAATCACGAATTGACCGGGCGGGAGATCGAATACATCGTCGAGCGAGCCTCTCCTCATCTGATTGTGATCGACGATGCAGCGCTTCGGAGCAGACAAGCCTTTCTCGACATGCTTGGCGGCCCCGAGGCGCGCATCCTCTCGATCAGCGAGCTGATGGCGGCGGAGCGGTCACTGCCCGGCGAAGGGGTTGACGAAGGCGGCGAGACCGAGCGGCAACCGGGAAGTATCGCTTTGGTCGTGCATACGTCGGGTACGACCTCGAACGCAAAAGGTGTTATTGCCACCGACAAAATGGAAGTCGCGTCCGCAAAGGCGTTGCGCGAGTATTGGTGCATG
>JBDHSY010000307.1:0-4409 GCA_039808405.1 Xanthobacteraceae bacterium | reverse complement strand
CCGCATCCCGACGCCATGATGGCCGAGATCGAGCGGCGGCTCGACCTGCAACGGGCCGGCACCATGCTGCCGTTCACGGTGAAGGATGCCGACGGCGCCATCGCCGGCATGACCACCTACATGAACACCGATGCCGCAAACCGCCGCGTCGAGATCGGCTCGACCTGGTATGCGAAGCGGGTGCAGCGTTCGGCGCTCAACACCCAGTGCAAGCTGCTGTTGCTGACGTACGCCTTCGAGACGCTCGCCTGTATCGCGGTCGAGTTCCGCACGCATTTTTTCAACCACCAGAGCCGCCGCGGCATCGAGCGGCTGGGGGCCAAGCAGGACGGCATCTTGCGCAGCCATCAGCTGTCGGCCAACGGCACGCTGCGCGACACCGTGGTGTACAGCATCGTCGCCGCCGAGTGGCCGACGGTGAAGGCGCATCTTTCGTTCCAGCTCGAGCGACCGCGATAGAGCGATCTGGTGCGTGTCCCGGATGCGGTGCGGCATGTCATGCCGCGCCGCCGATCCGGGACCGTTCCGATCACGGCATCTGAATCGGTCCCGGCTCCGCGCCGCACCGTTGCACGCTGCGTCATCCGGGACACGGCGGCCCCCCCGCTACGCCGTCGCTTCCAGCCGCGTCTCGGTCAACAGTCGCATCGCCGAGGACGCGTCCATCGGCTCGCCGAAGGCAAAGCCCTGCCCGAACTCGCAGCCGATCTGATACAGTTCCACCGCATCGGAATCGGTCTCGACGCCTTCTGCGACCACGCTCATGCCGAGGTCGTGCGCCATGGCGACGATCGACTTGAGGATCACCGGGCGGGTGCCGCGGCTCGAGGTGCGCACCAGCGACTGGTCGATCTTCAGCGTGTCGAACGGGAAGCGGTTGAGGTAGGCCAGCGACGAATGGCCGGTGCCGAAATCGTCGAGCGCGAGCCCGACGCCGAGTTCGCGGATGCGCTGGAGCATCTGCGTGGCGTGCTCCGGGTTCTCCATCACCAGCGACTCGGTGAGTTCGAGCTTGAGCGAGCCGCGCGCCACCGAGGAGCGCGCCAGCACGCTGCGGGTGTCGTGGATCAGGTCGTGGCGCAGGAGCTGCCGCGAGGAGACGTTGACGCTGACGAAGATCGGCTGGCGCGCGCGCATGGCGTGCTGCCACACCGCGAGCTGGCGCGCCGCCTGGTCCATCACGAACACGCCGAGATCGATGATGAAACCGCTTTCCTCGGCGATCGAGATGAACTCCGAGGGCGCCATGCGGCCGAGCTTGGGGTGGTCCCAGCGCACCAGCGCCTCGAAGCCGGCGACGGTACGGTCCTCCAGCCGGATGATCGGCTGGTAGAGGATGGCGATCTGGTCGCGCTCGATGGCGCGGCGCAGCTCGGATTCCAGCGTCAGGCGGTCGAGCTTGCGGGCGCGCATCGCCGCCTTGTAGACGTCGATGCGGTCGCCGCCGATCCGCTTGGAATGGTACATCGCCAGTTCCGCGTCCTTGACGATGGCGTCGGACAGCGCCACCTGCGGGTCGGACAGCGCCAGCCCGATCGAGGCGGTGATGAAGATCTCGCGCTCGTTGAAGGTGATCGGCGCGCGGATGGTCTTGCGGATCGTCTCGGCCAGCGCCGTGATGCGCGCCGGGTTCTGCTCCGACAACAGGATCAGGCCGAACTGGTCGCCGGCGAGCCGCGCCAGCGTGTCCTGGGCTTTGAGGATGCGGGTGAGGCGGCGCGACAGCGTCAGCAGGATCGAATCGCCGACCGCCATGCCGACCGAGTCGTTGACCTGCTTGAAGCGGTCGAGGTCGATCACCATCACCGTCGGCTTCAGCGTGGGGACGGTCTTGGTCAGCGTCGCCACCGCGCGCAGGCGGTCGAGGAACAGGGTGCGGTTGGGCAGGCCGGTCAGGTTGTCGTGCACCGAGTCGTGCAGCATGCGCTCTTCGGCGTTCTTGAAGGCGGTGATGTCGGTCAGCGTACCGACGACGCGGGCGACCTCGCCGTCGGAGCCGACCACCGGGCGCGCCTTGAGCGCAAACCACAGGAAGTGGCCGTCGGGGGTGCGCAGGCGGAAATCCTGGTTGAGGCGGCCGCGGCGCTGGTCGAGCACGCTGTCGAGCGCGGTGCGGAAGCGATCCTGGTCGAGCGGGTGCAGCACCTCGAGCCAGCTTGCCGCCGGTCCTTCCAGCGTGCCGCGCTTGAGGCCGAGCAGCGCCTCGGTCTCGGCGGAGGTGAACACCTTGTCGGAGGAGACGTCCCAGTCCCAGATCAGGTCGCCGGAGCCGGTCAGCGCCAGCGCCCGCTGCTCCATGTCGGAGACGATGCCGCCGCCGGTGCCGCCGGCGAAGGCGTGCTGCATCACCGTGAAGCCGATCAGCATCACGATCAGCACCAGGCCGCCGAGCAGCGCCGGGCCGACGATGTCGTTGGCGATGCCGCCCTCGACGGTGATGCCGGCGGCGATCACCCACACCACCAGCAGGAACCAGGTCGGGATCAGCAGCACCGCGCGGTCGAAGCCGTGCGCGGACAGGTAGACCACCAGCGCGAAGCCGAAGATCGCGATCAGCGCCAGCGACAGCCGGGCGATGCCCGAGGCCACCGCCGGATCGAACAGCGCCAGCGCCACCAGCGAGCCGAGGAAGGCGAGCCAGCCCAGCGTGATGTGCGAATAGCGCACATGCCAGCGGCTGAGATTGAGGTAGGCGAACAGAAACACCAGTAGCGTCGCGGCGAGGATCGCTTCGCTGGCGGCGCGCCAGATCCGTTCGGCGCCGCCGGCGGTGTCGAGAATCTTGCCCCAGAAGCCGAAATCGATGCCGATATAGACCAGCACCGCCCAGGCCAGCGCCGCCGCCGCCGGGAACATGATGCTGCCCTTGACCACGAACAGCATGGTCAGCACCAGCGCCAGCAGCCCCGAGATGCCGATGACGATGCCCTGGTACAGCGTGAACGAGTTGACCTTGTCCTTGTAGGCTTCCGGCTCCCACAGATAGACCTGCGGCACCTTGTCGGTGCGCAGTTCGGCGACGAAGGTGATGACCGCGCCGGGGTCGAGCGTGATGCGGAAGATGTCGGCGGTGGCGCTGTCCTGCCGCTCGGGGCGGTCGCCCGACGACGGCGTGACGGTGGCGATGCGCGACAGTCCGAGGTCGGGCCACAACAGGCCGGAGCCGACCATGCGGTAGTGCGGCACGACGATCAGGCGGTCGAGCTGGTCGTCGGTGTTGTTGGCGAGCGCGAACACCATCCAGTTCTGGCCGCCCTCGCGGGCGCGCACCTCGATGCGGCGCACGATGCCGTCGGTGCCCGGCGCGGTCGACACCTGGATGCGGTCGCTGTCGCTGCGCTGGCGGTCGAGCACGGCGGTGAGGTCGATGGCCGGCACGTCGCTGCGCACGCTGACGGCCTCGACGGCCTCGGCGGGCAGGGCCGCGGCAACGAGCGCCGCGCCGAGCGCAAGCGCCGCGACGACGGGGGCGAGGTGCGACGCGAGGCGCCTGATCAAACGCAACGGCTTTGTCTCCGCGCTCGGGTGGGGGTCGGAACCAGCTTCGCGTCCGCTGCCATCATTGCCATGAAAGCGAGAGAGATCATAGATTTTCCGCGCCCTGCCGCGCGTTCCGGTGGCTCCGCCGTCTGGGTCTGCCGGCGGCCGCGACCGTCATTTGCGCATGCGGCTTTTCCATGATGTCCTGACCGGCGACTGGGAACGGGGAAGCCCCTGCTACCCCAGCCGGGCCGGCGCTGGCAACCGCCCGGCGGCGAGTTGGGAGAGACGAAACGATGGCGAGCGACGACGACAACGAGCCACGCCGCAAGGTCACGCACGAGATCGGGCAGGACGTCACGCTATTGTCGGTCGAGGAGCTGGAGGCGCGCATGATTCTGCTCGCCGCCGAGATCGAGCGGCTCAAGGCGGCAACGGCCGGCAAGCGCGCCACGCGCGATGCCGCCGAGCGCTTCTTCAAGTCGTGAGCCGGCATCGGCTTGGCGATATTGTTGAAATTTTATCAATCATTTAGCTCATTTACGATCGATTAAGGCTTCTGCTTTATAACCATGGCGTCCCTGATCGGACACCGAGTGGCTCCTGTCCACTCTGTTTGACGCCTCCCTGTTATCGACTTTCAAAGCCGCCGGAAACGGCGGCTCTTTTTTTGCCCGGCCGCAATCGCGCGGGGGCGGGGGCAGGCGGCCCGCCGGCGCGGCTGGAAACCATATTTTCGGTTTGTGCGGCGGCTTGCCGGACTCGCGCTGGACTCGCGGCCGCGCCCGCGCAATGATTTATTCATCATAAAGATGTCGGCTTTCCGGCCCGATGCGGTTGCATCCGGCCTGACCAGCGCGGCAAACGAGTAGCGTGGCGTGAGGCGTAAAACCATGGCGAACCGTGCGCGGGGCGATGCCGACCTCGTC
>JBDHSY010000306.1:0-4410 GCA_039808405.1 Xanthobacteraceae bacterium | reverse complement strand
CCGACGCCGTAGAACGCCGGCGACGGATTGGTGATCTCGACATAGGTGGCGAAGCCGATGCCGCGATGGATGCAGTCGCGGCGCAACCGCGCCTGCTCGGCGCGCGCGGCCGGATAGTCCATCAGGGCGTGCAACTTGGCGAGGCATTCCTCCAGCGACAGCTTTTCGAACTTGAAGCCGGTCGCCGTCGTGTGCGGATACATATCGGCGGTGACGTAGTTGCGCCGGCGCAGTTCGAGCGGATCGATGCCGAGCTTGCGCGCCGCGGCCTCGACCAGATACTCGGTCGCCGCGACCGCGATCGGGTGGCCGACGGCGCGGTACTGGCTGGTCTGCGGCTTGTTCTGGAAAACGACGTCGAGGGTGCCGCGATAGTTGGTGAGCTTGTAGGGCGCGCCCATCAGCCGCACCACCTGATTGCCCTCGACCGCGCTGGTGCGCGGATAGGACGAATAGGAGCCGATGCCGGTCACGTCCTCGACCCGCATGCCGAGGAAGGTGCCGTCCTTCGCCACCGCGAGCTGCGCCCTGACGCGATGGTCGCGCAGATGGATGTCGTTGAGAAACGCTTCGCTCCGGTCGGTGATGTACTTGACCGGCCGGCCCAGCATGATGCTGAGTGCCACCGCCGTCATGTCGTCGGGGAAAACGTGCAGCTTCATGCCGAACGAGCCGCCGATGTCCGGCGCGATCACCCGCACTCGCGATTCGTTCAGCCCGAAATGGCGGGCATAGATATCCTGAAACTGATAGGGCGTCTGGGTCGAATGGTGCACCGTCAGGCTGCGCTCGGCCGGATCGAAGTCGGCGATGATGGCGCGCGCCTCCATCGTCACCGGCGTGTGGCGGCCGAAGCTCATGTCGGCCTCGACCACCACCGCGGCTTCGGCAAAAGCGGCATCGACGTCGCCGTTCTCGAGCGCCAGATGGAACGCGATGTTGTCGGCAAAGCCCTCGTGCAGGCGCGGCGCATCCGGCGCCCGCGCGGCATCCATATCGACCAGCGGCGCCAGCTCCTCGTAGGTCACCTCGACCTGCTCGGCGGCGTCCTCGGCTTTCGCGCGGCTGTCGGCGACGATCGCCACCACCGGTTCGCCGACCCAGGTCACCTTGTCCATCGCCAGCGGATACTGCGGCGGCGATTTCATGCCCTTGAAATGCAACAGCGTGCCGACCCACGGTTCGCACACTTTTGCGACGTCGCGGCCCTCGGCGACGAGGCGCACCCCCGGCATGGTTTTCGCCCGCGACACGTCGATCGCAACGATGCGGGCGTGGGCGTGGGGGCTGCGCACGAAGGCCGCATGCAACATGCGCGGCAGATGAATGTCGTCGACGAAGCGGCCACGGCCGACCAACAGCCGCTTGGCGTTGGGCCGCGGCAGCGCCTTGCCGATATAACTGTTCGGCCGGTCGAGCGCCGTCAGCGGATTATCCATGGTCGGTCCCCGTCGTCGCGGTATCGAGGCCGGCGCGCTGCCGCGCCGTGGTCTCGATGGCATCGACAATCGCCTCGTAGCCGGTGCAGCGGCAATAGTTGCCCGACAACGCGTCGCGGATGTCGGCGCGCGACGGCACGCCGCCCTTGCTCAGCAGTTCCTGCGCCGTCATCAGCACCCCCGGCGTGCAGTAGCCGCATTGCAGCGCATTGCGCCGGTGGAAGGCTGCTTGCAGGTCGGCGATGGCGCCCGAGTCCGACAGCCCCTCGATGGTCTTGACCGCGCGGCCGTCGACCTCGACCGCGAGCGTCAGGCAACCGTGGACGACATCGCCGTCGAGCTGCACGAGGCAGGCGCCGCAGGCGCCCATCTCGCAGCCGACGTGGCTGCCGGTGAGGTGCAGGTGATGGCGCAGCATATCGATCAGCGACAGCCGCGGCTCGACCAGCAGCGTGACCTCCTCGTCGTTGACCGTGGCCGAGATCGGCACCGCCTTCGTCATGATCCGTTCACCCCGTCGCCGGCCAGTGCGGCCTTCAGTGTCGCAAGCTGGCGGCGCAGCAGCACGCGCGCCAGATGCATGCGCGTCGCCGCCGCCATGTGCGCGTCGTCGTCCGGAGCAAGGTCTGCGGACAACGCGGCCACGGCCCGCGCAATCGTCTCGTCGGTGAGATCGCGTCCGATCAGTTCGGCCTCGGCAGACGGCACCCGTTTCGGCGTGGGGGCGGCGGCGCAGAAAGCGATGCGAATGGCATCGACATGGCCGCGCTGCCCGTCGGCATTGATGGCGACGCCGATCAGCGCATAGTCGCCGCGGCGGCGCGCCAGTTCGTCGAAAGCGAACACTTGCGTCGGCCGTGCCACCGGGAAATGCACGGCGGTGAGCACCTCGCCCGGCGCGATCGCGGTTTCGTACAGATCGACAAAATAGTCGTCGGCCTCGACCAGCCGCGTGGTCTCGGCGTCGCTGATCTCCATGCGCGCGCCGAGCGCAAGCGCCACGGCCGGAAATTCGGACGCCGGATCGGCCAGCGCCAGCGAGCCGCCCAGCGTGCCCTTGTTGCGGATCGCCGGGTGCGCGACGAACGGCGCCGCCATGCTGAGCAGCGGCACGTGCCGGGCAACGATCTCAGACGCCAGCACCTCGGCGTGGCGCATGAGGGCGCCGATCCGCACCACGCCGTCGTCGACGTCGATGCCGCGCAGCGCATCGATCCGCCCGAGATCGATCAGCAGGCTCGGGGCCGAGAGCCGCAGGTTGAGCGCGGCCAGCAGGCTTTGTCCGCCGGCCAGATAACGGGCCTCGCCCTCGCAGGCGCGAAACGCCGCGACCGCCTCGCTCACGGAAGCCGCCTGCACATAGTCGAACGCCGGCGCTTTCACGCGAGCCTCCCGTTCCGTCGTATTGGATTTGTGACCAACTGGTCACAAGTTTCGGAGTAAGCTATCCTGCTGTCAACCGAAATATGAAGACGCACTCATACATATTGTCTTGCGCTGCAATATGCTTTTGACTTCCAAGCCGAAACCGGGCGATTCAGGAGCGCCCCGCCAGAACCAGAGGCACCACCCCCGCGATGCTCAGGCGCTCTTCACAACGGCCGGCCAAAGCCGCCCCGGCGAAAGCCAAACCTGCGACGGCCAAACCTGCGACGACCAAGCCGGCGAAGGCACGGCCGACGAAGGTCGCGCCGGCGACGCAAGCCGCGACCGCGTCCGGTCGCAAGAACATGAAGGCGGCGGAGCGCGAGCGCGTCATCCTCGACACCGCGATCCGGTTCTTCGCCGAGCATGGCTTCGAGGGTCAGACGCGCGAACTCGCCAAGCGGATCGGCATCACGCACTCGGCCATCTACCGGCATTTTCCGAGCAAGGAAGCCTTGATCGAGCGCGTCTACGAGCATGTCTACGTCAGCCGCTGGAATCCCGGCTGGACCGGGCTCGTCACCGATCCGTCGCGGCCGCTCGAAGACAGGCTGGTGCAGTTCTATCTCGAATATGCCGCGCGCATCTTCGACTACGACTGGGTGCGCATCTTCGTGTTTTCCGGCTTCCGCTCCTACAACATCACCGGCCGCTATCTGGCCATGGTGCGCAGGAAGCTGGTGTTGCCGGTATGCAAGGAATTGCGCGAGGAACTGCATAAGCGCTACGGCATCGCCCCGCCCGGCCCGCGCATCTCCGAACGCGAGGAAGAGGCGGTGTGGGGCCTGCACGGCCAGATTTTCTATATCGCCATCCGCCGCTTCGTCTACGACGTGCCGGGGCCGTCGAACCTCGACCAGGTGATCACCGATCACGTGCGGCGCTTCGTGCGCGGCACGCTGGCGCAGCCGTAGCCGCCAGCGTGCCCTTTTTCGAACTTCCGAGCGCCTATTCGGCGGTCCAGCCGCCGTCGATCACCAGCGAGGAGCCGGTCATCAGCGCCGACGCATCGCCGGCCAGGAACACGATGGCGCCCATCAGGTCCTCGACCGTGCCGAGCCGGCCGAGCTTGATCTTGGCCAGCACGCTGGCCTTGAACGCGGCGTTCTCGAAAAACGGCCGCGTCATCGGCGTTTCGATGAAGGTCGGGCACAGCGTGTTGACGCGGATGCCGTGGCCCGCGAGATCGAGCGCCATCGCCTTGGAGAACCCCTCCATCGCCCATTTCGAGGCGCAATAGAGCGAGCGGTTCGGGCCGCCGACGTGGCCCATCTGCGACGACATGTTGATGATCGAGCCCGGCTTGCCGGCCGCGATCAGCCGCCGCGCCACCGCCTGCGCGGCGAAATAGGCGGCGCGGACGTTGAGGTTCATCACCGCGTCGAAGTCGTCCTCCGACACCTCGGTGACGGACTTCGGCCGGTTGGTGCCGGCGTTGTTGAGAAAGACCGCGTAGGGCTCGCGCGCGGCGATCGCCGCGGCAAACGCCGCGACGTCGGTGACGTCGAGGGCGAGCGTGTCGGCGCCGCCGCCCCGCGCGCGGATG
>JBDHSY010000305.1:0-4421 GCA_039808405.1 Xanthobacteraceae bacterium | reverse complement strand
CCGAGACGATCCCAGACCTCCAGCGAGCGTTTGGAGAAGCAGATGGCGCGCGAGCCTTCGCCGATGCGGTCGGCGTCGTCGAGCAGCACCACCGGCTGCCCACGCTGCGCCAGATCGATCGCCAGCGACAACCCGATCGGCCCCGCTCCGACGACGACGACAGGATGGCGGGCCACGTGGGCCGGTTCGCGATCCTGATCGGCGCTGCGGCGATAGTCGAACTGGAATAAGCGCTGCTGCACGCCCGATCCTCCCGCCGCGACGGCTTGCCGTGGCCGGCTCGCGGTGCCTAGCCAGTCGTCCCGGCCGCTGCTAAGATAGTTTTATATGCAACTATCTAAATCCCAAGCGGCCATGGCCGTCAACCCCGTAAAGCCCGGACCGCGCGTGACCGACCTCGACCTGTTCAAGTTCATGCCGTTCCGCCTCAACCGGCTGGCCGCGGAGGTCTCGACCGCGCTCGCGACCGAATATGCCGACCGCTACGGCCTCGACATCCCCGGCTGGCGCATCCTGGCGACGCTCGGTTTCCACGGCGATGCCTGCACCGCGCAATACATCGCCCGCTGCACCCGCACGCATAAATCGACCATCAGCCGGGCGGTGACGATGCTGCTCGGGCGCGGCCTCATCGAACGGCTGGAGAATGCCGAAGACCGCCGCGAGTTCCGGCTGCGGCTCACCGATGACGGCCGGGCGCTGTATCGCGCGCTGATCCCGCCGCTGTTGCGCCGGGAGGCCGAAATCCTGTCGTGCCTGACGGAGCGCGAGCGCATCGACTTTGCGATCGCGCTGTCCAAGATCGAACGCCATCTCGATCTCGTGCAGGATCTCGGCAGCAAGCCGCCGGCCGACGCGGGCTAGATACGCGCAACGAAAAACGGGCGGCTGCCTTGTGCAACCGCCCGTTCTGCCCCCAGGAAAATCCGTCGCCGATCCGGCGACGTCGTCGCTCAGTAGCGCGCCGCCAGCACCGGCTCGATCGGGAAGCGGTAGTTCAGGCCGACGGTCGAGATGAAGCCGCGGTTGCGGACGTCGACCGCCTCGAACGCCGGGGCCGCGCCGGTCGGCAGGTTGTAGCGGGTGGTGCCGAGATCGAAGTAGTTGGTCTCGGTCCGCACCGTCCAGTTGTTGCTCAGCGCGAACTCGCTGCCGAAGCCCACGGTCCAGCCCACGGAGGTGTGGCTGTCGTTGGTGCCGCAGTTGGTGAAGCCGAACAGATTCAGCGGGCCGGTGTTGCAGTTGCCGGTGACCTTGGTGTTTCCGAACGCGGCACCCGCGCGGATATACGCCAGCGAGCGATCCCAATAGGCGTAACCGAGACGGGCCGTTGCGGTGCCGAGCCAATCCATGCTGGTTTCGCAGGTATAGAACACGTTGTTCGGGCACGCGCGGGCGCCGTGGGCGTTGCCGGCATGGATGTTGCCCTCGATACCGACGACCCACTTGCCCATCTGCCAGTCGTAACCGACCTGGCCGCCGCCCACCAGGCCGGCATAGCGCGGATTGGTCGAGGACAGCGACGCCGGGAAGAAGTAGTCGGTCTTGCCGTTGAGCACGCCGCCGCCGACGCCGATGAAGAAGCCGGTCCAGTTATACGCCGTGCGGGCCATGACCGGCGCCTTGGCGGCCTTGGTATAGAACGGAGAGACCGAGGCCATCTGCTCGGGGCTGAACTGGTAGCGCAGGCCGCCGTTCAGGCTGTATCCGTCGATGTTCGACCCGGTGCGGTAGTCGGCGCGCAGATAGCCGAGCCAGCCGGTGTTCAACACCTGCGCCGCCACGCCGAGGCCGAACTGGCCGTAGGTGCCGATCGACGACATGCGCAGGTTGCCGTTCATGTTCACGCCCGGCACGAGCGCGGCGAACGCATCGCCGTTGAAGGACGCGGTCGCCCCGCCTTCGAACTCATGATAGACGCTGGCGGTCGCAAACGGCTGCCACGCCATGTTGCCGGAGACGATCGTGGTGCCGGCACGCAGGCTCAACCGGCCCAGCGTGCTGCGGATATCGTCGACATTGAGCTGGCCCGGCAGCGTCAGGCCGGTGCCAGCAACCAGCGAGCCGGTCACGTTGAGCGGATCGACCGATACCCGCGACACCACGATGCCCGCCGACGGCTCGATGAACCAGTTGTTGCCGAGCTGGTGGTTGTAGCCGATGTTGCCGCTGAAGGCGTAACCGCGCGCGTCGAGCTTCTGGTTGAAGATGCCGCCGACGACCGGATCGTTCAGGTTGTTCTGGTAGTAGTCGAGACGGACCTGACCGTCGATGAAGAAGCCGCCGCGGGTCGCCGCGACATACATGCCGGCGAACGGCACCTGCAACGTATCCTGGAAGGTGCCGCCGAGCGGATTGAGCGGACCCGGCGCGGAAATGTCACGCGACTTGGCGCCGAGGTAGCCGATCATCGAGCCGACATGGACGTTCCAGCCGTTCCAGTTGAGCCGCGCCATGTCGCTGCCCATCTGCACGCCGGCAAAGCTCAGGCGATTCTCGGTGGCGCAGGAGATGTCGCCCGGAACGGGCGCGCCGGCGAACGACACGCCGGTCGTGGTTGCCGTGCTTCGGGTGGTGACTTCGCCGCCGATGCCGCGCACCCACACGCCGCCGCCTTCCTGGTCCGGCCCGGGGTTGGCCGGCGCCCCGACGAACGCGGTGGACTGGGTGAGGAAGGCGGTATTCGAAGCGTTGATCGCCGACACCAGCGAGGAGACCGCGCCGCCGGCGGCAAACGGCAGGAATTGAGAGCCGAGGCCGGCCAGCGCCCCCGTCCCCGAGCAGGCCGCGATGGCTCCCGAGGAGGCCGACAGCGCGAAGACGAACGCGGCACCGGCCACGATGCGGCGACCAAGAGCGCCATTTCCAGTGACGGACGCCCGGATGACAGCGTTCATAGACAAAACCCCCGGCTGCCGGCGTTCGCTCGGCGTGTACAACCATAATGCGTGCAGAACATAACGCGGAGTCGAGGCCCCCGGAAAGCGCATGACCGCACTCCCGCGGCGATTCTGCCACACTTTCCCCGCTGCTGTGGTCTGAGGGTCACATTTTTGCCCCCTGTTCCGGGGGTTGGCGGTACGGTAATGCCGCAAATCCCGCCTGCCGGGGACAGCGACGAAGTGAACCTGCCTTGCCGGTTCCGTCACTTATCGTGGAGAATGTGTGACCCGCCGCACAGTCCGGCGGACATTGCCTGGACCATGATGACCGCGACAAGCCGGCAGGATCCCACCGCCGGCCCTCGAGCAGATGGAGACCTCACATGACGCGGCGATTCCCCTTTTCGACGACAATTGGATCAGCGACGTTAGGGCTGGCGCTGCTGGCCGGCGCGTTCACCTTCGGAACCATGGACCCGGTCCTTGCCGGCGAATTGTCGGCACGGCAGATCGTCGACGGGCTCAAGGCCCCCAAGACCCGCAGCCTGAGCGTTCAGGAGCGGCCATCGCTGTCGGCCGACGACCTCGCCGCCCTGAACCGCATCCGGCGCACCCGCTCGCTGTCGAGCGGCGACCGGGCGCAGATGGCCGAGATCGCCGGCAAGCGGCCGAGCGTCGATCTGCAAATCTATTTCGACTTCAATTCGGCCGAACTCTCCGCCAAGGCCGAACCGCAGCTCGACAATCTCGGACAGGCGCTGACCAGCCCCGAGCTCGCCGGCTCCGTGATCATGCTTGGCGGCCATACCGACGCCAAGGGCAGCGACGCCTATAACCAGTCGCTGTCCGAGCGCCGCGCCGAGACCGTCAAGCGCTTCCTGATCGAGCGCTACAAGATCCCGGCGGAGAACCTGGTGGCGGCCGGCTACGGCGAATCGCGGCTGAAGAACAAGGCCGAGCCCGATGCGGCGGAAAACCGCAGGGTCGAGATCATCAACATGGCCGCCAAGGAACAGGCGGCCCGCTGACGTCTCGTCCGTCCCTGTGACCGGCCCGGTGAGGCGCGGCGATTGATCGTCCGCGCCAAAGCCGATAAATCTGGACAAATGCCCGCGAGGACCCGTTCCGTCGCGAGCGGACAGGGCAAGCAGGGAGGCGAGGGCCGGGTTTGCGCCGGCCGGACGGCGATCGAACGTCTCGATCGCGCTCACGCTCAAACAGAGGAACGGCGCACGGTCGGCGTGCGCGGCACCGCAATGCGAAGCGACTCGGCCTCATCGCGGCGATGATCGGAGGAGCCATCATCATGGCGCTGTCCTCCGGCGCGGCATGGGCCGACAAGCGCATCGCGCTGGTTGTCGGCAACTCCAGCTATCAGACGGTGCCGCAGCTTCCCAACCCCGCACGCGACGCCAAAGCCGTCGGCCAGATGTTCAAGGACGCCGGCTTCGATTCCGTCGACGTGCTGCTCGACCTCGGCAATCTCGAGTTCAAGCGCGCCATCCGCAAGTTCGAGGCCGACGCCGATCAGGCCGACAT
>JBDHSY010000304.1:0-4457 GCA_039808405.1 Xanthobacteraceae bacterium | reverse complement strand
GCGCCGGGCAGCTTCACCGTGCCGCAGATTTTCATCGGCGCCACCCATGTCGGCGGCTGCGACGACCTCTACGCCCTCGACCGCGCCGGCAAGCTGGATGCGCTGCTCGCCGGCGCGGAGGCGCCGTCATGAGCGAGCCGCGCCCCTTCACCGCGGCGATGGTGCAGATGCGCACCTCGCTGTCGCCGCAGGCGAGTTTCGAGGAGGCCGAACGCCTGATCCGCGACGCGGCGGCGCGGGGCGCCGACTATGTGCAGACGCCCGAGGTCTCGAACCTGATCCAGCCCGATCGCGCCGCGCTGTTCGCGCTGCTGGCCGCGGAAGAGGACGACGCCTCGCTGAAGGCGCACCGCGCGCTCGCGCGCGAATTGAACATCCATCTCCATGTCGGCTCGCTGGCGCTGCGCGCGACGCCGGAGCGCGCCGTCAACCGCTCGTTCCTGATCGGACCCGACGGCGAGGTGATGGCGCGCTACGACAAGATCCACATGTTCGACATCCAGCTTGAGAACGGCGAGAGCTATCGCGAGTCGGCGAGCTACCAGCCCGGCGATACCGCGGTGTTCGCCGATCTGCCGTGGGGCCGGCTCGGCCTCACCATCTGCTACGACATGCGCTTTCCGGCGCTCTACCGGGCGCTCGCCGAACGCGGCGCGATCTTTTTGGCCGCGCCGTCGGCGTTCACCAGGAAGACCGGCGAGGCGCATTGGCACACGCTGCTGCGGGCGCGCGCCATCGAGAACGGCGCCTACGTGTTCGCGGCGGCGCAGGGCGGCACCCACGAGAGCGGGCGCGTCACCTACGGCCATTCGCTGATCGTCGATCCGTGGGGCGAGGTGCTGGCGGAGGCCGGCACCGAACCCGGCGTCATTCTGGCGGAGATCGATCCGGCGCGGGTTGCGAGCGTGCGCAAAAGCATTCCCTCGTTGCAGCACGGCCGCCGCTTCGGCATCGCCGAGCCGCACGACACCGACCGCCTCAAGCTGCTGCGAGGCACGGCATGATCAGGTACGCGCTGCGCTGCGCGCGCGGCCACGCCTTCGAGAGCTGGTTTCAGAATTCCGGCGCCTACGACAGCCAGCGCCGGCGCAAGCTCGTGACCTGCCCGGTGTGCGACTCGGCCGAGGTCGAGAAGGCACTGATGGCGCCGCAGGTCGGGCGCGGCAGCCGAAGCAAGGATATCGCTGCGGCGGAGCCGCAGGCCGAGACGCCGCGCCCGCCGCAGGCGCCGCTCCTGACCGGCGAGGCCAGCGAGTTGCGCGCAAAGCTGCGCGAACTGCGCGACTTCGTGAAGAAGAACGCCGACGACGTCGGCGAGCGGTTTCCCGCCGAGGCGCGCAAGATGCATTACGGCGACATCGAGCACCGCGCCATCTACGGCAAGGCGTCGTCGCACGAGGCGCGCGAACTGGCGGAAGAAGGCATCGACGTCACCCCGCTGCCGCTGCTGCCCGACGACACCAACTAGGCGGCTTCAGCCGCCGCCTGCCAGGCAAGCGACGTTCGCCGCACATCAATCCCCTTGCAGTATCGATCTACCGCGGCCTAGTCTTGCCGCTGCCCGGCGCGCTTTGCTCGCCCGGCTGCGTCTGCCGCGAAACGCGTGCGAGCCGCCATACCGGAGCCGCCGGCCGCTCCTGCAAGGGGCGAAGCAGGCCCCCCGGCATTTGCGACCCCCGCGCGACCTGACACGAATAATCATAACGACTGCAGGGAGGATCAGATGTTTCGCCAGTCTCTTTACGGACTTCTCGGAGCGGCCGCCGCGGCGGCACTGCTGACGGCGACGCCCGCCGCGGCGCAAAGCGCGTCGCCCGACCGCAACCTCGACACGCTCGGCGCATTCAAGGCAACCGGCGCCACCGACATTCCCACCGTGCCGCAGAACGGTCGCAAGGCCGACGCGATCAAAAAGCACCTCGCCAAGATCAAGCTGCCCTCCGGCTTCAAGATCAGCCTCTATGCGCTGGTGCCGGATGCGCGGCACATCGCGGTCGGCCCGCAGGGCGTCGTCACCTTCGTCGGCACCCGCAAGTCCAAGGTCTATGCGGTGACCGATCGCGGCAAGACCGGCGTGGCCGAGGAGGTCAAGGAATTCTCGCCGTCGGTCAGCTTCCGCATCCCCAACGGCGTCTGCTTCTCGCGCGATGGCGTGCTGTTCATCGCCGAGCAGAACCGCATCCTCAGCTTCCCCGCCGCCGAGTTCTTCTATGAGAGCCCGGACGTCGCCGTCGGTACCGTGATCGCGCAGGGCGAACTGATTCCGAAGGAGGACGAGAGCTTCAACCACACCGCGCGGGTGTGCCGCGTCGGTCCCGACGGCAAGCTCTACGTCACCCTCGGCCAGCCGTTCAACGTGCCGGCCAAGGACAAGCTCGAAGGTTTTGCCAAGTACGGCATCGGCGGCATCATCCGCGTCGATCTCGACGGCAAGAACCGCGAGGTCTATGCCAGCGGCATCCGCAACTCGGTCGGCATGGACTTCAACCCGAAGAACGGCCAGCTGTGGTTCACCGATAACCAGGTGGACGGCATGGGCGACAACATCCCGCCGGGAGAGCTCAATCGCATCACCCAGGCCGGGCAGAATTTCGGCTTTCCCTGGTACGGCGGCGGCAAGACCCGCACGGTGGAGTACAAGAACGATACGCCGCCGGCCAACGTCGTCTTCCCCGAGGTCGAGATGGATGCGCACGCCGCCGATCTCGGCATGATGTTCTATACTGGCAAGGCATTCCCGCAAAAGTATCGCGGCGGCATCTTCTCGGCGCAGCACGGGTCGTGGAACAGGACCGAACCGGTCGGCGCGCGGGTCATGTTCACCTCGCTCAAGCCCGACGGCAGCGCCGACAAGACCGAGGTGTTCGCCTCCGGCTGGCTCACCGGCGACGGCGAATATGTCGGCCGGCCGGTCGACGTGGCGCAACTGCGCGACGGCTCGCTGCTGGTGTCCGACGACCTTGCCGGCGCGCTCTACCGCATCACCTACGAGGGCAAGTGAGCCCGACGCGGGCGACGGCGCGCCGCCTGACGGCGGCGTGGGTGCTGACGGCTGCGACGATCGCGGCCGCCGGCCTCGCGCGCGCTGACGGCGACGCGGCCGCCGGGCGCAAGAAGGCAGCGCAGTGCGTCGCCTGCCACGGCCTCGACGGGCTGTCGAAGATGCCGCTCGCCCCCAACATCGCCGGTTCGCCGGCGATGTATCTGGAGAAGCAGCTCAAGGCGTTCCGCGACGGCGCGCGCAGCGACGAGACCATGAACGTGGTGGTCAAGCCGTTGTCCGACGCCGACATCGCCGACCTCGCCGCCTGGTATTCCGGCATCGAGGTCGAGGCGACGCTGCCGCAATAGAGCGCTGCTTGTGGCCGTGACGAGCGGCGCAGCCTGCGGACGGTCAGGCTTTGCCGCGCGGCGTCTTGCGGGCGAGCTTTTCCACTGCCCGGAACTGGTCGCGCGCCGAAACGTGGGCGCTATCCTCGATGGCGCGATAGAGGTCGATCAGTTCGGCCCCGGCCGGTGTCAGCGCCGCGCCGCCGCCCTGCCGGCCGCCCGGCGCCGCGGTCACCGCCGGCTGCGCCAGCGCCTCGTTGATCTGCTCGACCAACAGCCAGGCGCGCCGATAGGACATGCCGATCTTGCGCGCGCCGGCCGAGATCGAGCCGGTCTCGCGGATCGCTTCCAACAGCGCGATCTTGCCGGGACCGATGCGGTCCCCGCTGGTGAGATCGAGGCGGATGCTGAGGCGCGCTTGCGACATCGACGGCTTTGCCCGCGAACAGGATGGGCAGGATCAAAGGGCAAATCGCGGCGCCGATCAATAGAGCGTTTGGCGATGGCGAGCGGGCCGGGAAGGCGGCAGTGTGTCAGCCGTCCACCTTCAGCGCGGCGATGAAGGCTTCCTGCGGAATTTCGACCTTGCCGAACTGCCGCATCTTCTTCTTGCCTTCCTTCTGCTTCTCCAGAAGCTTGCGCTTGCGGGTGATGTCGCCGCCGTAGCATTTCGCGGTGACGTCCTTGGCCAGCGCGCCGATCGTCTCGCGGGCGATGATGCGGCTGCCGATCGCGGCCTGGATCGCGATCTTGAACAGCTGGCGGGGGATCAGCTCCTTCAGCTTCTCGCAGATCGACCGGCCGCGCTTCTCCGCCTGCGAGCGGTGCGCGATGAAGGCCAGCGCGTCGACCGGGTCGCCGTTCACCAGGATCGAGATCTTCACCAGATCGCTCTCCTGGTAGTCGTCCATCGCGTAGTCGAAGCTCGCATAGCCGCGGCTGACCGATTTGAGCCGGTCGTAGAAATCGAACACCACCTCGTTCAGCGGCAGCCGGTAGACCGCCATGGCGCGGTTGCCGACATAGGTCAGGTCCACCTGCACGCCGCGTCGCTCGTTGCACAGCGTCAGGATGGCGCCGAGATAGTCGTCCGGCACCATGATCGTGGCCTTGATCCACGGCTCCTC
>JBDHSY010000303.1:0-4462 GCA_039808405.1 Xanthobacteraceae bacterium | reverse complement strand
CTGCGGCATCGTAGCCGCGGGCGAAGTCGCCCTCCGGCCGTTCGATCTTGATGACGGTGGCTCCGGCGTCGGCCAGCCGCGCGGTGCAGAACGGCGCGGCCACCGCCTGCTCGACGGCGACGACGACAATCCCTTCAAGCGGCAGCATCGGCCCGCCCTCAATACGAGCGCGGCATGCCGAGCACGTGCTCGGCAAGGTAGGACAAAATCAGGTTGGTGGAGATCGGCGCCACCGAATAGAGCCGGGTCTCGCGGAATTTGCGCTCGATGTCGTATTCCTCGGCGAAGCCGAAACCGCCGTGGGTCTGCACCGCCGCATTGGCCGCCTCCCACGAGGCGTCGGCCGCCAGCATCTTGGCCATGTTGGCCTCGGCGCCGCAGTCCTCGCCGGCCTCGTATTTGCGTGCGGCCTCGTGCACCATCAGCTCGGCCGCGCGCATGTTGGCGTAGGCACGGGCGATGGGAAACTGGATGCCCTGGTTCTGGCCGATCGGGCGGCCGAACACCACGCGCTCGCGGGCGTAGCTGGTCGTCTTGTCGATGAACCACTTGGCGTCGCCGATGCACTCGGCGGCGATCAAAATGCGCTCGGCGTTCATGCCGGAGAGAATGTAGCGAAACCCCTTGCCTTCCTCGCCGATCAGGTTTTCGGCCGGCACCCGCATGTTGTCGAAGAATACTTCCGTGGTGGAGTGGTTCATCATGGTGCGGATCGGGCGGATGGTCAGCCCGTTGCCCTTGGCGGCCTGCATGTCGACGATGAATACCGACAGGCCGTCGGTGCGCTTCTTGGCGTCCTCCTTCGGCGTGGTGCGGGCCAGCAGCACCATGACGTCGGAATATTCGGCGCGGCTGGTCCAGATCTTCTGGCCGTTGACGACGTAGTGGTCGCCGTCGCGCTTCGCAAAAGTCTTGAGCGAGGTGGTGTCGGTGCCGCTTCCCGGCTCGGTGACGCCGAAGGCCTGCATCCGCAGTTCGCCCGAGGCGATGCGCGGCAGCAACTGCTGGCGCTGCGCCTCGCTGCCGTGGCGCAGCAGCACGCCCATGGTGTACATCTGGGCGTGGCAGGCGCCGCCGTTGCAGCCGGCGCGCTGGATTTCCTCGAGAATGGCGGCCGCCGCCGACAGGCTCAGGCCGGCGCCGCCATATTCCTCCGGGATCAGCACCGACAGATAGCCCGACTCGGTCAGCGCATCGACGAACGCCTTCGGGTACGCCATCTCGCGGTCGAGCGCGCGCCAGTATTCGCCCGGAAACTGCGCGCACAGCTTGGCCACCGCCTCGCGGATGTCGGAATAGCTTTCATGTTGGCTCATCGATGAAGTCCTCGGCTGGCACGGGGTCGGTCGAAAGGCGATTGCCGGGGCGTTGGCCCCGCGTCGCGGGCGGTTCGACCGGAACGGGCGGAAGCGGTCCGTCAATGCAACAAACGGCGGGCGACGTCCAATAGTGTCGCACTATGCGGCCATAAGGGAAACTTTGAACGGGCAGGCGTCCCGGTGGCTACCGGATCGCCGGGGCGGCGGCGTTGTCGCTCAAGGTGGCGCTCCAGCGGCCCGACGTCACCAGCGTGCGCAACGTCTCCCAGGCGAGCGTCGAGACCGCCGCCGTGGCGGGGGCGACCGGCCGGCGGTCCGGCCAGACCAGGAAGATTTTACGCTTCAGTGCCGGATCGACGATCCGCCGGACGTCGAACTGCCCGCCTTCGGCTTCGCGCTGCACCGCCCGGCGCGGCAGCAGCCCGCATCCCAGCCGCTGGGCCGCAAGCTCCTTGATCTGGCCGTAGGAGTCGATCTCGACGGCGACGGCGAGGGACATCCCGGCGCCGTCCGCCGCCTGCTCGACCAGTTCGCGCAGGCCATGGGCGCGGCCCGGCAGGATGAGTTGCAGCGCGGACAGCGCCGCGAAGGGCAGGGCGCCGTCCGGCCCGCCCGGCGGGATCAGCGCCGGAACGGCGAACAGGCACACCTCCTCGGTCAGCACCTCGTGCATGGCGAGACCGTCGGCGGCGGCTTCCGCGCTGCTGTAGAGCACGGCCAGGTCGACCCTGCCGCCGATCAGCCAGTCGCGAATGTAGCCGCTCATGGCCTCGACCACCTTGATGCGCACCTGCGGGTGGCGGGCGCGGCACGCCGTGATCAAGGGCACGGCCAGCACCTCGCTGACGGTGCCGGGCAGCCCGATCCGCACCTCGCCATGAACCTCGCTGTCGTCGTCCTTGACCGCCGCCGGCAGCAGCGCCACCTGCTCGACGATGGCACGCGCCTGCTCCAGCAGCCGCTCGCCCGCTGCGGTCAGCTGCACGCCGCGCGAGTTGCGCGTGAACAGCCGGGCCTCGAGCTCCTCCTCGAGGTGCTTGATCTGCTGGCTGAGCGCGGGCTGGGCGAGACGCAGCCGGCGTGCGGCGCGCGAGAACGACAGGTCCTCGGCGGTTGCGATGAAGTAGCGTAGCTGCCTCAACTCCACGTGCAATGTCCTCGTGCAGGCTCCGCCTTGGCCGGGCCTTGCCGGGCATCGGCCGGGGCGGCTGGCCGAACCGGGCAGGGGCGCCGGCGGACCGGGCCGCAAGATGGGCTGGCGATAAGGAAACGTTATATCAGTGCGCGGGCAGCCCACAATCCGCTCGCTGCCGCGCAGGACCTTGCGTACCTGACCACGGGCCAGCCCATCCCGATTGTCCGTCGCGCCGCGGCGCTCAGGGATGGAAAAGAGAATTTCATAAAATCGGATAGTTGATGCCGCCGCGCGACGGCACCTTCAGGACAGCGCTTCAACGCGCAGCGGATACTCGCCGCGCACCAGCAGCGGCTTGGCTCCCTGATCGAGACGGCCGAGCCGGATCAGGCCGCGCGACCAGCCATAGGGACCGTGAAACAGCGCCAGATTGGCCCACGGCGCATAGTAGCAGAGATCGCCGGCCGCCTCGTTGCCGAACCGGCCGCTGCCGTCCTCGATTAGCTTGCGTGGCAGATAGGCGATCTTCTCGTTGGTCGCGTAGTCTTCGATCGTCAGATCGAGCGGCAGCATCGACAACAGATCGCGCGCGGAGGGATTGTCCTCCAGCGTTGCCGTGAAATCCTGGTCCGCGAAGGAAAATCTGAGGCGCATGGCCGTTTTCTTCCCATCCGAAGATGTATTGCTCTGCGCGCGCGCAACGAAAGGAACGGCGAGGCTGGCAGCGGCGCCCGCCAGCACCATGCGGCGCGAAAGCCCCGCCTGCCTGTCGGTCATGCGATGTCGCTCCTGGAAGCGGGCGGCTCTCGGATCGCCGCCGCTTCCCTCGACCCGATCTTTCGTCACGCGGCCAGATGCCGATTGAAGAACGTCGCCAGCTTGTCGAAAGGAATGAGATCGGCGCGGTCGTATAGATCGACATGGCTGGCGCCCGGAATGATCATCAGCTCCTTCGGCTCCGACGCGGCCGCGTAGGCCGTTTCGCTGAAGTAGCGCGAGTGGGCTTTTTCGCCGTGCACGAACAGGACCGGGCGCGGCGAGATTTCCTTGATGTAGGTCAGGATCGGCATGTTCATGAATGCCAGCGGCGTGGTCTGCGTCCAGGCGTTGCCCGAGTTGACCGCACGTTTATGGTATCCCCGCGGCGTCATGTAGTAGTCGTGATAGTCCACCAGGAACTGCGCCTCGCCGCCGTGCAGCACGTTGTAGGGCGGCTGGTAAGCCGGGGTTCCCTTTTCCGCATCCGCCCACCGCTGCCGGCTCAGTTGCTCCAGTGTCTTCGTGCGCTGGTCGAGGGTCACGCCGTCGTCGTAGCCTTTGGACATGACGCGGGTCATGTCGTACATGGTGCTGGCAGCCACGGCCTTGACGCGCTTGTCCACGGCAACCGCATTCAGGGCCATGCCGCCCCAGCCGCAGATACCGATGATGCCGATCCGCGCGCGGTCGACGGACGGGTGCAGGCCGAGATAGTCGACGGCGGCGCTGAAATCCTCGGTGTTGATGTCGGGCGAAGCGACATTGCGAGGCTCGCCGCCGCTTTCGCCGGTGAACGACCCATCGAATGCCAGCGTCACGAACCCTCGCTCCGCCATCGTTTGCGCGTACAGGCCCGACGATTGCTCCTTCACCGCGCCGAACGGACCGCCGACGGCGAGCGCCGCCAGCCGCCTGTCGGCACGATCCCTGGGCAGGTACAGATCGCCCACGAGGGCGATACCGTAGCGATTTTTGAAGGCGATCTTCCGATGATCGACCCGCTCGCTCCTCGGGAAGGTCTTGTCCCATTCGTTTGACATGGTCTGTGCCTCTGCGTTGGACGTGTTGAACAGCGGCGCGGTGGCCAACGTCGCCACGCCGGCGGCGGTCAGTTTCATCAGCGTGCGGCGATCGATGCGTGGTGCCGGCGCGTTCCGAATGGTCGTGTCGGAGGTGGTCATCGCTATCTCCTCGCTGGCCCTGGGCGGGGGACCGCCTTCGGCGTCCGGCGTGGCGGCGATCGCCAACC
>JBDHSY010000302.1:0-4462 GCA_039808405.1 Xanthobacteraceae bacterium | reverse complement strand
AACAGCGTGGTCTCAAGGAACTGGCCCTTGCCCGATTTGGCACGCTCGGCGAGCGCCATCAGGATGCCGACGGTGGCGTAAAGTCCGGTGGTGATGTCCACCAGCGCCACGCCGATCCGGGTCGGGCCGCTCTGCGGCGAGCCGGTCGCGGCCATCATCCCGGTCATCGCCTGGATGATGGCGTCGTAGCCCGGATGGCCGCCATGGGGGCCGTCGGCGCCGAAGCCGGAAATGCGGCAATGGATCAGGCGCGGGAATTTCTCGCGCAGCACGGTGTGGCCGATGCCCCATTTGTCGAGCGTGCCCGGCTTGAAATTCTCCATCAGCACGTCGGCGGCCGCGAGCAGCCGCATCAGGACGGCGCGGCCGTCCTCGGAGCCGAGGTCGAGGCCGATGGCGCGCTTGTTGCGGTTGGTGCCGATGAAATAGGCGGCGTCGTCCTCGTGGAACGGCGGGCCCCAGTCGCGGGTCTCGTCGCCGGCCGGCGGCTCGACCTTGATGACGTCGGCGCCGTGGTCGGCCAGAATCTGCGTGCAATACGGCCCGCCGAGCACCCGCGACAGGTCGACGACGCGCAGCCCCGCGAGTGCGCCGGCGGGAGGTGAGGCAGTTTGGACTGTCACGGGGTTTTCACGCGGGGCCGGTGGACATCTGATCGTGTGATTGAACCATCACAGCCGCTTCTTGGCAAATGCGCGCCCGGAGGCGGATTTCAGGTGTCGCTCGAACGCGAACGCCTGTCGTTCATCGGTGAATGCGATGGAGGTCTTGATCGGCCATGGCCTGTATTTGGCCGTGTGAGCGACTTCGCCTGCGTTGTGCTTCGCCAGGCGTGTGCCGAGATCGTCGCTGATCCCGACGTAAAAGTGTTCCGAAACAAGACTTTCGAGGATGTAGACGTACTTCATCCAGCCTTTGGGCCCGGCTTCGCCCTCCAGGCTTCGCCGCGGCAGCCTTCGCAGGCTGCGCTACGAGAGCCCGGAGTGCAGCTTGCCGAGCCGTAGCTGGCGAAGCCAGCGAAGGCTGGTGGAGCCAGGCGGAATCGAACCGCCGACCTCTTGAATGCCATTCAAGCGCTCTCCCATCTGAGCTATGGCCCCGCACTGGGATGCCGGCGCGACGCACCGGATATGCTGGACAGACCCTTGATCACAAATCAGGGCCGATCTCAAGTCTCCTCATCGTTGGAAACGTCGCCAATGATGTCGGTGACGTCGTCGTCTTCCTCTTCCTCGTCGGCGATGAAGGTCGAATCGTCGTCATCGTCGTCGATATTGTCCTCGACCTCGATGTCGTCCTCGGACTCCGGCAGCACGGCCTTGACCTTGCCGGACTTCTCCTCGGCATCGGCCTCCTCGAGCGACACCATCTCCTCGGCCTTCTCGATATCGGCCTCCTCGGCCGCAGGCGCGTTGCCGCGGGTCTCGGCGCGGCCGCGCGTCACCGCGGGCGGGGCGATCGGCACGACTTCGCCAGTATAGGGGGAAATCACCGGGGTCTTGTTGAGGTCGTAAAACTTCTTGCCGGTTGTCGGGCAGATGCGTTTGGTTCCGAGCTCGGACTTGGCCACGTTCGCGATCCTGGAGATGCTGGAGCGGTGCTTCACTTGGCTAGTTGGCGCGGCGCTGTCAATAGCCTTGGTGGATGCCAGCGGGCGGGCCGCGCGGGTGACGGGCTGGGCGCATCGTGCTAGGAGCCGGCCGCACGAAACCGTTTCACCCCGGACGCCGATCGTGACTGCCGTTTCTTCCTCCGCCGGGCCGCAGCCGCTTGCCGCGCGCGCCGGTCGCGCGCTCACAGGCCGCGTGCGCGTGCCCGGCGACAAGTCGATCTCGCACCGCGCGCTGATTCTCGGCGCGCTGGCGGTCGGCGAGACGCGAATCGCCGGGCTGCTGGAGAGCGAGGACGTGCTCAACACCGCGCAGGCGATGCGCGCGCTCGGGGCCCGCGCGGCACGCGAGGCCGACGGAACCTGGTGCGTCACGGGCGTCGGCGTCTCGGGCTTCGCGGAACCGGCGCAACCGCTCGATTTCGGCAATTCCGGCACCGGCTGCCGGCTGGTGATGGGCGCCGTCGCCGGCTGCCCGATCGTCGCCACCTTCGATGGCGACGCCTCGCTGCGCACCCGGCCGATGCGGCGCATCCTCGATCCCCTGGAGCGGATGGGCGCCACCGTCACGGCCGCCGCCGAGGGCGGACGGCTGCCGCTGACGCTGGCCGGGGCGCGCGAGCCGCTGCCGATCGTCTACCGCACGCCGGTCGCCTCGGCCCAGATCAAGTCGGCGGTGCTGCTGGCGGGGCTGTCGGCGCCGGGCGTCACCACGGTGATCGAGCCGGAGGCGAGCCGCGACCACACCGAACTGATGCTGCGGCAGTTCGGCGCCGAGGTGGTGTCCACCGCCGAGGGCGCGCATGGCCGCCGCATCGCGCTGACCGGCCAGCCGGAATTGCGCGGCACGGCGGTCGCGGTGCCGGCCGACCCGTCGTCGGCCGCCTTCCCGATGGTCGCCGGCCTGATCGTGCCGGGATCCGAGGTGACGCTGGCCGACGTCATGGTCAACCCGCTGCGCACCGGGCTGTTCACGACGCTGCGCAAGATGGGGGCGGAGATCGAGGAGATCGGCCGCCGCGACGACGGCGGCGAGCCGATGGCCGATCTGCGCGTGCGCGCCTCAAAACTGCGCGGCGTCGAGGTGCCGGCGGCGCGGGCGCCGGCGATGATCGACGAATACCTGGTGCTGGCGGTGGCCGCCGCCTTCGCCGAGGGCCGCACGGTGATGCGGGGTCTGCACGAATTGCGCGTCAAGGAATCCGACCGGCTGGCCGCCACCGCCGACATGCTGCGGGTCAACGGCGTCGCGGTCGAGATCTCCGGCGACGACCTGATCGTCGAGGGCAAGGGGCATGTGACGGGCGGCGGGCTGGTCGAGACCCGCATGGACCACCGCATCGCGATGTCGGCGCTGGTGATGGGGCTTGCCTCGGACCGGCCCGTGAGTGTCGACGACACCGCCTTCATCGCCACCAGCTTCCCCGGTTTCGTGCCGATGATGCGCGGGCTCGGGGCGGAGCTTGCGTGAGGTTTCCGGAAATTCCTGTGGCGAACCTCATGCTCCCTGACTATATTTGAATCGATCGAGGGAGCCCGTCTCATGACCCGCATTGTCATCAGGAAGCTGGAGAACAGCAAGAAGGGCTCGGTCGCCGAGAAGCGACTCCGCAATGCGGAGGGAAAGCTCGTGCGCGTCCTATCGATCGACGCGAATAGCAAGACGTTCGATAGCGATCTCACCGAACTCTTTCGCAGGAATGTCGCCAAGGCGCGGCGTGAGAACAAGCGGCTTCTGGGATCTGCCAGCGGGATGCCGACGCGGCGGTGAATTCGCTTGAGCGACCGATCTTCTGGATCGTTGCCGGCCCGAATGGCTCGGGGAAAAGCAGCCTCTATGGCAGCGCAGATATCTCCGCCTTCGATCGTTCCGTCTGGATCATCAACCCCGATCTGCTGACAGCCCGAATTTGCGCCGTCGAGAAGCTGGACCAGCGAGCGGCCAATCTCGCCGCAGTGGTCCGAATCGAGGCATGGCTCGACGCTTCGATCGAGACGCACCAGACGATCGGTGTTGAGACGGTATTGTCGACGGAGAAGTACCGACGGCTCGTGAGCAAGGCTCGCCAGAAGGGTTATGAATTCCGCTTCATTTATGTTGTGTTGGACAGCATCGACCTGAATGTCGAGCGTGTCCGCATTCGTGTGGAAAAAGGCGGTCATGCCGTACCGGAGGATCGCATTCGAAGCAGATGGAGCCGTTCATTGGCGCAGATGCCGTGGTTTCTCGCCGAGGCGGATCGCGCATGCCTGTTCAATAACTCCGGCGAACATCCCGTACCGATCGGCCGCAAATCGGCGGGCGTAATTGATCTTGACCCGGCTGCTCCGGAGTTCATCAAGACAGCCGTCCAAACCATCTCCAGGACTATTTCCAGGACTGATGCATGATCATCGCCATCGACGGGCCCGCGGCGTCGGGCAAGGGCACGCTCGGCAAGCGGCTCGCCGCCCACTATGGCCTGCGCCATCTCGACACCGGGCTGATCTATCGCGCCGTCGCCAGGGCGCTGATCGATGCCGGCCGGCCGCTCGACCGCGAGGACGAGGCGGCCGCCGCCGCGCGCCGGCTCGATCCGGCGCAACTCGACGATCCGGTGCTCAAGACCGACCCGATCGGCCGCGCCGCCTCGCAGATTTCGGTGTTTCCGGCGGTGCGCGCCGCGCTGGTCGCGTTCCAGCGCGATTTTGCCGGCCAGCCGCCCGGCGCGGTGCTCGACGGCCGCGACATCGGCACGGTGATCTGCCCCGACGCCGACGTGAAGATTTTCGTGGTCGCCGACCCGCGGGTGCGGGCGCAGCGCCGCTACCGCGAGCTTCTGGCGCGCGGCGAGGCCGCCGACGAGGCCGCGG
>JBDHSY010000301.1:0-4467 GCA_039808405.1 Xanthobacteraceae bacterium | reverse complement strand
CCTCGCCCCAGGTTCCGGCGACCCTGTTGCCCTGGGCGGTGACGTCGCTCGACAGGTCGAAGCGGTAGCTGTCGCTGGCGCAGCGCAGCGACTGCTTCAGGGCGTTGCCGTTGCTGCCGACGTTATAATGCGCGCGGCAGCGAATCCGCTCCTTCGAGCCGTCGGAGAGCGACACCGTACCCGTCCCCGACCACGCGCCGTTGAGGTTGCTGAACGGCCCCGACTGGGCGTGGCCCGCGGAGACCGCGAATGCCAGCATAACGGCGGCGGCGCCGGCATGGCGCATCGCGGAGGACAATGAGCAGGTCGAGCCGAAAATCGTCATTATGAGGTTCCTGTCAGACCGGGCCCGACGAAGTCAGGTCCGATTGCCATGTGGGGAGGGCCGCCGGTTCGACAAGGGCAGGCGGCACAGGCCGCAACCGCCGGTCGATCGTTTCGGAAACCTGCCCGTGAGATATGTGCATCGCCAACGTTTAGTGGGGGAGGATGGTTTCAGGTTCAACCCCCTATTCTGGTGATGCCGGGGGCAACATCAAGCCGGAACGATACGGGCCTCTTGCCGGTTCTCACTTCAGCCGTATTTTTCGTGCGTTTTTTCGATACCCTCCGGCTTCGGCCCGTGCCGCCGCCCGACACCTCGATGAAGGAATGATACGTTGAAATTTCTGGCTCTTTCTGCGGCTTTGTCGCTCGTATTCGTTGTCACCGCCGCGGAGGCCCAGCACCAGGGGCGCAGCGGAACCAAGCAGGAGCAGGACGCCTGCACCCGCGATGTCACCCGCTTCTGCCGCAAGCTGATGGACCAGGGCGATCTGGTGATTCTGTCCTGCCTGCAGCAGAATCGCGCGAAGCTCACCAAGGCGTGCGAGCAGGTGCTGGTGAGGCACGGCCAGTAAACCGGCCGTTCGCCAGCCCGTTCGCGGGCAGGAGGCGCCGCGTCGGCGCCGGCCATTGAGGACCACCGCACCGATCGCCTATATGAACCCGGCGGACGGTCGGGGGCACCATGCCTCGACCGCACCCGCGCCCGGTGGCGCGGATACGCGCAAGTGCGGATGGCCATGGCCCAGATGAGCATTGCAGCCGAGATCAGGAGCGGAAAAGGACACGGGGACGAGAATTTCCCCGTGGCGTCGCGTCTCATCCACCCGCGCCACCGCGCGCTGATCCTCGCGTTCTACGACTACGTCCGCACCGCCGACGACATCGCCGACCATCCGACCCTGAGCGAGCGCGACAAGCTCGGCTTTCTCGACATTCTGGACGCCGAATTGCGCGGTCATGGCGACAGCCAGCCGGAGGCCGTCGCCTTGCGCCGGGCGCTGGCGGAGCGCGGCATGCCGCCGCACCATGCGCTCGACATGCTGACCGCGTTTCGCATGGACGTGACCAAGCGCCGCTATGCCGATTGGGACGAGCTGATTCGCTATTGCCGGCACTCGGCGATGCCGGTCGGCCGCTTCGTGCTCGACGTCCATGGCGAGGACCGCGCCACGTGGGCGGCATCCGACCTGTTGTGCGCCGGCTTGCAGATCAACAACCACCTGCAGGACTGCGGCAAGGATTTTCATGCGCTCGATCGCGTCTATCTGCCGCTCGACGCGCTCGCGGCCGCCGGCGTCGGCGTCGAGGCGCTGGGCGAGCCGCAGGCGTCGGAGCCGCTGCGGCGCTGTCTCGGCGGCCTCGCCGAGCGCACCGAGGCGCTGTTGAACGAGGCGCGACCCCTGGCCGCCGCCGTGCGCGACGTCCGGCTCGGGCTGGAGATTTCCGTGATCCAGACCTATGCTGACAAGATCGTCCGCCTCTTGAAAGCCCGCGACCCCTTGAGCCAGCGCGTCCATCTCGATCCCCAGCGTCTTCTTTTCCACGGCGGCGCCGCGATCCTCGGCGAGGGCTTGCGCCGCCTGACGCGCTGGCGGCCGCTCGCGCGGCGGGCGGCCGGCGCGTGACCATGCCGGCCGCAACGGTGGACGCCAGCTCGGGCGCGGCGGCGTCGGGCAGTTCGTTCTACGCGGCGATGCGCATCCTGCCGCGCGCGCAGCGCGAGGCGATGTTTCAGATCTACAGTTTTTGCCGCGCCGTGGACGACATCGCCGATTCCGATGGTCCGCGCGCCGAACGCCGCGCGGCGCTGGCGCAATGGCGGACCGATATCGACGCGCTCTATCGCGGCGAGCCGCCGGCGCATCTTGCGTCCTACGCCGCCTCGGTGAAGACGTTCGGGCTCAAGCGCGAGGACTTTCTCGCCATCATCGACGGCATGGAGATGGACGCGGCGGCCGACATCCGTGCGCCGGACGAGGCGACGCTCGACCTCTATTGCGACCGCGTCGCCAGCGCCGTCGGGCGGCTGTCGGTGCGGGTGTTCGGCCTGCCGGAGGACGACGGCCGCGCGCTTGCGCACCACCTCGGCCGCGCGCTGCAACTCACCAACATCCTGCGCGATATCGACGAGGATGCCGCCATCGGCCGGCTCTATCTGCCGCGCGAGCGGCTTGCCGCCGCCGGCATCGCAAGCGACGATCCGGCGACGGTTGCCGCCGACCCGCGGCTGCCGGCGGCCTGTGCGCCCCTGGTTGCGCAGGCGAAAGACTATTTTGCCGCCGCCGACGCCATCATGGCGCGCCATCCGCGCCAGTTCGTCCGCGCGCCGCGCATCATGTCGAAATACTACCGCGCCATTCTCGGTCTTTTGACGAGGCGCGGATTTGCGCCGCCGCGCGCCAGGGTGCGGCTCGGCACCGCGGCCCGCCTCGTGATCCTGCTGCGGTACGGCGTGATCTGATGGCCCGCATCGCCCACATCATCGGTGCCGGCGTGTCCGGCCTCGCCGCCGGCGTACGGCTCGCCGAGGCGGGATGGACGGTGCATGTCCACGAGGCGACCCAGCATCTCGGCGGCCGCTGCCGCTCCTATTTCGACGGCGCCACCGGCCTCGTCATCGACAACGGCAACCATCTGGTGCTGTCGGGCAACCGCCATGTGCTGGCCTATGCGCGCCGCATCGGCAGCGAAGGGGGCCTGCGCGGGCCGGACAAGGCCGAGTTTCCCTTCGTCGATCTGGCCGACGACAGCCGCTGGCTGTTGCGCATCAACGATGGCCGCATTCCCTGGTGGATTTTCGATTCGACGCGGCGCGTGCCGGGCACCACCGCGCGCGACTATCTCAAGCTCGCCGCGTTGCTGCGCGCCGGCCCCGACCGGACGATCGGCGACACGATCCCCTGCGAGGGCGTTTTGTACCGCAGGCTGGTCGAGCCCTTGCTGCTGGCCGCGCTCAACATCGCGCCGCCACAGGGCTCGGCGTCGCTGGCCGGCTCAATCGTCCGCGAGACGCTTGCCGTGGGGGGGGCTGCCTGCCGGCCGCTGATCGCGCGCGACGGTTTGAGCTCGGTGCTGATCGAGCCGGCGGCCGCATTCATCCGCGCCCGTGGCGGCAGCGTCACCATCGGTCGCGAACTGCGCCGGCTGCGCATGGAGGAGGGGCGCGTCGCCGCGCTCACCGTCGGCGACGAGGAGATCGCGCTTCCGCCGGGCGACGTCGTGGTGATGGCGGTGCCGGCGAGGTCGGCGGCGATGCTGCTGCCGGACATCGGCGCGCCGACCCGTTTCTGCGCCATCGTCAACGCTCATTTCCGCTACGAGGGGCCGCACCGCGCCCCGCCGATCACCGGCATCGTCGGTGGGCTGATCGACTGGCTGTTCGCATTCGAGCGGCGGCTGTCGGTCACCATCAGCGGCGCCGACCATCTCGTCGAGCGCCCCCGCGAGGACCTGGCCCGCGCGATCTGGGCCGAGGTCTGCAAGGTCGCGGGCCTGGCGGCCGACACGGCCCTGCCGCCGTGGCAGATCGTGCGCGAGCGCCGCGCCACATTCGAGGCGACACCGGGGCAGGACGCCATGCGTCCGGGGCCGGTCACCGCCTGGAAAAACCTGTTTCTCGCCGGCGACTGGACTGCTACGGGTCTGCCCGCGACCATCGAGGGCTCGGTGCGCTCCGGCGACCGCGCGGCCGACCTCGCGCTGCGGGCCTGAACGCCCGACCCGAAGGCAGGCGCCTTCCAACATCACATTCCACCACGAGCGAACTTAAGCGACATGACCACCACCGATGGGACGTTAGCGATGGACCGGGCCGGGCTGAACGCCAGCATTGCCGCGGCCGCCGGCGCCCTGCACCGGCACCAGCAGCCCGACGGCCACTGGGTGTTCGAGCTGGAGGCCGACGCCACCATCCCCGCCGAATACGTGCTGTTCCGCCACTATCTCGGCGAGCCGGTCGATGCCGCGCTGGAGGCGAAGATCGCCGCCTATCTGCGCCGCATTCAGGGCGCGCACTGCGGCTGGCCGCTGTTTCAGGACGGCGCATTCGACATGAGCGCCAGCGTCAAAGCCTATTTTGCCCTGAAGATGATCGGCGACGATCCGGACGCCCCGCACATGGCGCGCGCGCGCGAGGCGATC
>JBDHSY010000300.1:0-4467 GCA_039808405.1 Xanthobacteraceae bacterium | reverse complement strand
CGCCACCTCGGTCTTGCCGAAGCCGACGTCGCCGCACACCAGCCGGTCCATCGGCTTGCCGGCGGCGACGTCGCGCAGCGCGGCGCCGATCGCGCCCATCTGATCCTCGGTTTCCTCGTAGGGAAACCGCGCGCAGAACTCGTCGTAGAGGCCGGACGGCACGCTGAGCTTCGGCGCCTCGTGCAATTGCCGCTCGGCGGCGACCTTGATCAGTTCGCCGGCGATCTCGCGGATGCGCTGCTTGAGCTCGGCCTTGCGGGCCTGCCAGCCGGAGCCGCCGAGCCGGTCGAGCTCGACGTCGGTGTGCTCGGAGCCGTAGCGCGACAGCAGTTCGACGTTCTCGACCGGCAGAAACAGTTTTGCGCCGGCGGCGTAGTGCAGTTCGAGGCAGTCGTGCGGCGCGCCGGCGACCTGAAGCGTCTTCAGGCCGACGAAGCGGCCGATGCCGTGATCGACATGGACGACGAGATCGCCGGCCGCGAGGCTCGTCACCTCCGAGATGAAGTTCTCGACCTTGCGGCTCGACCGGCGCGGCCGCACCAGCCGGTCGCCGAGAATGTCCTGCTCGCTGATGACGGCGACGCTGTCGGTCTCGAAACCGGTTTCGAGCCCGACCACCGCCAGCATGGTCTCGTTGCGCGGCGTCGCCGCCACCGCGCGCCAGCTCGCGACGCTGACGACGTTGTGCAGCCTGTGCTCCTTGAGCACGCTCTCCATGCGCTCGCGCGCGCCCTCGCTCCACGCCGCGATCACCACCTTCTTGCGCGCCGCCTGCAACGTCTGGACATGCCCGACCAGCGCGGCAAAGACGTTGGCCGCGCTGTCGGCGCGCTCCGGCGCGAAATTACGCCCCGTCCGTGCACCGGCGTCGAGCGCATCCGGGGTCGCCTCGGGCAGCGCGAATGGCGTGAGCGTGGCCCGCGCGTGATCGGCGAGGCGGGCGTCCCATTCGCTGTCCGTCAGATAAAGCCGGTCCGGCGGCAGCGGCTTGTAGAGCGGCCCCTCGCCGCTCTCCATCGCCTCGTGGCGCGCCTCGAAGTAGTCGGACACTTGCGTGAAGCGCTCGCGCGCGGCGTCGTCCGCCTGGTATTCGAGCGCGAGCGCGGCGCCGTCGAGATAGTCGAACAGCGTATCCATGCGGGTGTGAAACAGCGGCAGCCAATGCTCCATGCCGGGATAGCGGCGCCCCTCGCTGACCGCCTCGTACAGCGCATCGTCGCGGCTCGGCGCGCCGAACGCCTCGACATAGCCCATGCGGAAGCGCTTGATGGTCTCGGTGACGAGCTGGAACTCCGCCACCGGCACGAGGTCGAGCCCGCGCATGGTCAGCGCGGTGCGCTGGGTCTCGGCGTCGAACGAGCGGATCGATTCCAGCGTGTCGCCGAAGAAGTCGAGGCGCACCGGCATATCGAGGCCCGCCGGATAAAGATCGAGGATGCCGCCGCGCACCGCGAACTCGCCGGGCTCGCGCACCGTCGCGGTGCGGCCGTAGCCGTTATGCGTCAACCAGCCGACGATCGAGTCCATGCCGACGACATGCCCCGGCGCGACCGACAGCGCCTGCGCGGCGACGGTCTCGCGCGCCGGCACGCGCTGGGTGATGGCGTTGACGGTGGTGAGCAGCATCAAGGGCGTTTCCGATCCCTTGAGGCGCGACAGCCGCGCCAGCGTGGTGAGGCGCTGCGCGGTGACGCCGGCATGCGGCGACACCCGGTCGTATGGCTGGCAGTCCCACGCGGGAAACTCCATCACCGTCAGGTCGGGCGCGAAGAACGCCAGCGCGCGCGATAGCTGCGCCATGCGCGGACCGTCGCGGCAGACCACGGCAAGGCTGACCGCCCCGCCCTTGCCGTTCGCCTTGGCGAAGATCGCACGCGCGAGGTCCGACAGCACCAGCCCCTCGGCGCCGTCGGCGACATTGGCGAGCGTCAGCGCACGGCCGGGGGCGAGGCTGTCGGCCGGCGAGCGGACGGCTTTCACAGGCCCGGCCCCGCCACGTCGAACGCCTTGATGCGCGCGAACAGCTCCTCCGCAAACGATGGCGGCGCGATGGCGCCCGACACGGCGGCGAACAATTCCGGATCGGGCAATTCGAGCAGGCGTTCCAGCACCGCGATCTCGTCGTCGGCCAGCGTCGCGATATGCGCATCGGCGAAGCGGCCGAGAATCAGGTCCATCTCGCGGGTGCCGCGGTGCCAGCAGCGGAACAACAGCCGCTTGCGCCGATGGTCCAGCCCCTCGCCCGAATGTGCCGTCGTCATGCTCGCCTCTCGTTCAACGCCAAAAGCCCGGACGTGCCGGGCGCGCCTGATATAGCGTCCGGGCAGGCGGCTGTCAGCCCGCTTCGCGCGCATTGCATTTGCGCCGAAATGCGGCCAACCATCGGCCGACCGTTTTCTGCGATGTGACGCCTCATGCGGCCTGCCGTTCTCAATCCCCTGTTCGCGCCGGTGACCAGCCTCGCCGGGGTCGGACCGAAACAGGACAAGCTGTTCCGCTACCTGCTGGAACGCGACGACACCCCGCGCCTGATCGACCTTCTGCTGCACCTGCCCTCAAGCATCATCGACCGCCGGGCACGGCCAAAGATCCGCGACGCCGTGCCCGGCACGGTGGTGACGCTGGAGGTGACGGTGGACCGTCATCGCCCGCCGCCGCCCGGCCGCTCGCGCGCGCCCTACGTCGTTTACGCCAGCGACGACACCGGCGACGTGCAGCTCACCTTCTTTCGCGGCAATCGCGACTATCTGGAAAAGCTGCTGCCGGTCGGCGCGCGGCGCTACGTCTCGGGCACGGCGCAGACGTTCGAGGGCACGCTGCAAATCGTCCATCCCGATCGCATCGTCGACGAGGCGGGCTTTCGCAAGCTGCCCGGCATCGATCCGGTCTATCCGCTGACCGAGGGGCTGGCGCGCGGCGCGCTGCAACGCGCGGTGACGCAGGCGCTCGACCGCCTGCCGGCATTGCCGGAATGGATCGATCCCGCCATCAAGCGCCGCTGCGGCTTTTCATCGTTCGCCGAGGCGCTGCGCGGCGTCCATGCCCCACGCGAGCCGGAGGACATTTCGCCCGAGGGGCCGTTGTGGTCGCGGCTCGCGTTCGACGAATTGCTGGCGCACCAGCTGGCGCTCGCCATCGTCCGCGCGCAGCTGCGCCGCCCGGCCGGCCACCGCCACGCCGGCGACGGCACGCTGCGCGACAGGATCATCAACGCCCTGCCCTATGCGCTGACCGGTTCGCAGCGCGAGGCGGCGGCCGCCATCGCCGGCGATCTGGCGCAGCCGGTGCGCATGCTGCGGCTCCTTCAGGGCGATGTCGGTTCCGGCAAGACGGTGGTGGCGCTGCTGGCCGCCGCGGCCGCGGCCGAGACGGGCAAGCAGGCGGCGCTGATGGCGCCGACCGAAATCCTCGCCCGGCAGCATCTGAAAACCATCGCGCCGCTTGCCGAGCAGGCCGGCATGCGCGTCGCGATCCTCACCGGGCGCGAAAAAGGCAGGGAGCGCCGCGACCTGCTGGCGCGGCTCGCCGCCGGCGACATCGACCTCGTGGTCGGCACGCACGCGCTGATCCAGGACGACGTCGTTTTCCCCGCGCTGGCGCTGGCGATCATCGACGAGCAGCACCGCTTCGGGGTGCGCGAGCGACTGGCGCTCACCTCCAAGGGCGAGGCGGTGGACGTGCTGGTGCTGTCGGCGACACCGATCCCGCGCACGCTGGTGCTGACCTATTTCGGCGACATGGATGTTTCTGAGTTGCGCGACAAGCCGGCCGGCCGCCAGCCGATCGACACCCGCGCGGTCGCGGCGTCCCGCATCAGCGAGGTGATCGACGCCATCGGCCGCGCGCTGGACGCCGGCCGGCAGGTCTACTGGATCTGTCCGCTGGTCGAGGAATCCGAAACCGTCGCCTCGATGGACGCCGAGCAGCGGTTCGCGGCTCTCGAGACGCGCTTCGGCGATCGCGTCGGGCTGGTGCACGGCCGCATGCGCGGCACCGAAAAGGACCGCGTGATGGCGCGCTTTGCCGGCGGCGAGCTCGGCGTGCTGGTCGCCACCACCGTGGTCGAGGTCGGCGTCGACGTGGCGGCCGCCAGCATCATGGTGATCGAGAACGCCGAGCGCTTCGGGCTCGCCCAGCTGCACCAGCTTCGCGGCCGCATCGGGCGCGGCCACCTCGCCTCGACCTGCCTCCTGATCTACCGCGAGCCGCTCAGCGACACGGCCGAGGCGCGGCTCAAGGTGATCCGCGAGACCACCGACGGCTTTCGCATCGCCGAGGAAGACCTGCGGCTGCGCGGCGAAGGCGACATCCTCGGCACCCGGCAAAGCGGCCTGCCCGGCTTCCGCATTGCCCGCCCGGCGCTGCGCCGGCAGTTCGTCGCGCAGGCGCGCGAGGCGGCGCTGCACGCCGGCCGCGACGATCCGAAGCTGACGGGAGAGCACGGCGAGGCGCTGCGCTCTCTGCTGT
>JBDHSY010000299.1:0-4478 GCA_039808405.1 Xanthobacteraceae bacterium | reverse complement strand
ATGTCGCGCTGCGCGGCGAGGTATTTGATCGCGGCGCGGTCGGGCACGTAGCCGGCCACCGGCGTGAAGTACACCCCGCATACCACCGCCGGGCCCTGATAGCCCTTCTCGGCCTTGACCGCCGCCATGCGCTTGTAGGCCAGCCGCAATTCGTAACGCATGCGGCCGTCGAAGATCGCCGTCGATCCCTGGCACGCCGGCGGGCCGAGCGGATCGCCGTTGCCGGCGACGCGCAGGAGCGAGGCGGTCATCGGGTCGATGACGCCACGCTTGTGCGCTTCGGTGACCGGGATGCGGTCCGGGTTGGGGTCTTCCTCCGGTTCGATGGAAAAATCCTTCACGCCGCCGGCGGCCAGCGCAATGCGGATGGTCTCGGTCTTCTTCCGCGAGGTGGTGGAGACGAGGTAGGTGGCAGGCGCGAACGCGCCGTTGACGACGCGGCCCTGGATCAGCCCGCTGCCGGTGGCGCCGGCAAACGCCTTGAGCAGCCCCGAGGTGCCGCCGTTGACCACGGCGGAATAACGGTCCTCGCCGATGTTGACGACCCAGTTGCCGGCGCCGATCGGAATGCCGGCCAGCGAGGCGGTATAGCGGGCATCGAGCTTGGCCTGGGCGCGGGCGGCTGCGGGAACCATGAGCACGGCCAAGGCGGCGCACAGGACCGCGAGGCGGCGCAAGCCGCCTTTCCTGTTCCCCGTCCGGTGCCTCGGCTGCATCGGCAGAATTCCAGATTCATGCATCGGGACAGTTAAGCGGCTTCCGCCGCCAGCACAACGCCGCAAGGCAGCGCATCCGGGCCGCAACCGGGCCGCGCGCCGGTACCCCGTCGAATGCGGGGGTTGCGGATAGATACCCGGCCCGCGGCCGCACCGACCTTGACGCATCCGACCGCCGCCCTTATACGTCCGCCGTTCCTGAAATGGACACCCCATTCACCTTCGGGCCTTTTCGCGCTGCCAAGCCGCGCGACCCGGAGACGGCGGCGCGATCCGGCTGCGGCCCGCGCCTTATATTGAGAACACCGGGCCGGAACGCGGACGCGGCCGGACCGTATCGAAGGAAAATGACGATGGCGCGGCGCTGCGAACTCACGGCCAAATCGGTTCTGGTCGGCCACAAGGTCAGCCACTCCAACCGCAAGACCAAGCGGCGGTTCCTGCCGAACCTGTGCAACGTCACGCTGATCTCCGACACGCTCGGACGCTCGGTGCGGCTCAGCGTGTCGGCGCGCGCGCTCAAGAGCATCGATCATCGCGGCGGGCTCGACGCCTTCCTGATCAAGGCGAAGGTCGACGAACTGTCGCCGCGGGCCGCCGAACTGAAGCGCGCCATCGAGAAGAAGAAGCTCGCCGCCGCGGGCTGACGCGAGGCCGCGCATGCGGCTCGTCATCTTCGGGCTCGGCTACGCCGCCCACACCCTCGCTCACACGCAGATCGCGGCCGGCTGGCAAGTCGCCGCCACCGTGCGCACGGCCGCCAAGGCGCACGCCGTTGCCGACGAGGGGCTGACGGCGCGGGTGTTTGCCGACGACACCCATGACGCGGCAATTTTCGACGACATCGCGAACGCCGACGCGGCGCTGGTCTCGATCCCGCCGTCTGGCGGCGGCGACGTCGTGCTGCGCACGTTCGCGGACGCGCTGGCGCGCGCGCCGCGCCTTCGATGGATCGGCTATCTCACCACCGTCGGCGTCTATGGCGACCGCAACGGCGCGTGGGTCGACGAGACCACGCCGCCCGCGCCCACCGAGCCGCGCTCGCGGGCGCGCGCCGAGGTCGAGGATGCGTGGCTTTCGTTCGGCGCGGCGCACGGGCGCCCCACTCATCTGTTTCGCATCGCCGGCATCTACGGCCCCGGCCGCAACGCGCTCAAGCAACTCGCCGACGGTACGGCGCGGCGCATCGTCAAGCCGGGGCAGGTGTTCAACCGCATCCATGTCGACGATATCGCCGCAACCATTGCGGCGTCGCTCAACAAGCCGCGCCACGGCGCGATCTACAACCTGTCCGACGCCGAGCCTGCGCCGCCGCAGGACGTGGTGGCCTATGCGGCCAGGCTGTGCGGCGTCGCGCCGCCGCCCGAGATCGCGTTCGAGGAGGCCGGGCTGTCGCCGATGGGACGCTCGTTCTACGCCGAGTGCAAACGGGTGGACGGCCGCCGCACGCGCGAGGAGCTGGGCGTGATGTTGCGTTACCCGACCTATCGCGAGGGCCTTGCCGCCTTGCGTGCCGCCGGCGAAGGGCCGGCGTGAAGCCGCCTCGCAAACCTTTTTGCCGTCGTCATGGCCGGGCATGACGGAGAAAGACGGCGCCGCGCCCTCACGTCCCGCGCGGCTTGGCGCGACGGGTCGGCGGGGCGGTGGCGGGATCGTCGGGCCAGGGGTGGCGCGGGTAGCGGCCGCGCAGGTCGGCACGGACGTCGGCATAGCTGCCGCGCCAGAAGCCGGGCAGATCGCGCGTCACCTGCACCGGCCGCCCGGCCGGCGACAACAGTTCAAGCACCAGGGGCACGCGGCCGCCGGCGACGCTCGGGTGCACCGTCAGCCCGAACAATTCCTGCAAGCGCACCGCCACCGTCGGCCCCTGCGCGGCCTCGTAGTCGATCGCCAGCCTTGAGCCGGTCGGCGCCTCGACATGCGAGGGGGCCTCGCGCTCCAGCCGCGCCCGCAACTCCCATGGCAACAGCGCCATCACCGCGTCGCTGAGCGCACCCGCCTCGACCTGCGCCAGCGCGGTCCTGCCGTAGAGAAGCGGCTCCAGCCACATTGCGCGCGCCGCGATCAGCCCGTCGTCGGACAGGTCCGGCCAGACGGACGACGATGGGTCGCCTTCCGCCGCGCGCAAAAACATCACGCGCCCTCGCCATTGCGTGAGCGCCTTCGACCACGGCAGGCGGTCGAAGCCGGCCGCGATCACGCCGTCGGCAAAAATGCGCGCGGCCTCCTCCGAGGGCGCAACCGGCAACGGCCGCTCGGACAGCGTCAGCGCCCCGAGCCGGGTGCGGCGGCGGGCGCGCAAGGCCATCGCGGCGGCATCGAAAGTTATCTCGTCGGCGCTCGCGACGCGGTCCGCGAAGCGGTTTTCGATCTCGGTCGCAGCGATCTCGGCGGCGAGCAGAATGCGCGCCTGCGCGGCGTGGCCGGCCAATTCGGCGACTGCAAGGAACGGCGCGCGGGCCAGATGCGAGGCGCGGTCGATGCCGGCGCCGCGGCCGTTGACGAGCAGAAAGCTGCCATCGCCGCGATTTTTGGCGATGCGGTCGGGAAACGCCAGCGCCAAGGCGGCGCCGGCGGACAACGGCTCCTCGTCTCCTTGCGGGCGTGAGACGGAGACGCCCTCGCCCGCCTGCGCCGCCCAGCGCCGCGCGGCAGGCCGCGCCGCCATCGCGCGCGGGCTGCGGTCGCGGCGCAGGGCATCGAGCCGCGCATCGAGGTCGGGGCTGTCGCCGCCAAGGCCGCGCTCGGTCAGCAACGCGGCGATCAGCGCCGCGTCGCCGGCCGCGCCTTCGCGCGCGGCATCGACGATCATGCGGGCGAGCCGTGGCGGCAGCGCCAGCCGCCGCAACCGCCGGCCCTCGTCGGTGATGCGGCCGTCGCGATCGAGCGCGCCGAGTTCGGACAGCAGCGCGCGCGCCTCATTGAGCGCCGGGCGCGGCGGGGAATCGAGGAAGGCGAGTTGCGCCGGATCGCTAACGCCCCATTGCGCGAGGTCGAGCACCAGCCCCGACAGATCGGCGGCCAGAATCTCCGGCGGCGCGAAGGCTGGCAACGCCGCGGTCTGCGGTTCGTCCCACAGCCGGTAGCACACCCCCGGCGCGGTGCGGCCGGCGCGGCCGCGGCGCTGATCGACGCTGGAGCGCGCGGCGCGCACCGTCTCGAGCCGCGTCAGCCCGATATCGGGCTCGAAGCGCGGCACGCGGGCAAGGCCGCTGTCGACGACGATGCGTACGCCCTCGATGGTCAGCGAGGTCTCGGCGATCGATGTCGCCAGCACCACCTTGCGCCGGCCGGGAGGCGACGGCGCGATGGCGCGATCCTGGTCCTTCGCGTCGAGCGCGCCGAACAGCGCCACGATGTCGACCGCGGGATCGGCGACGCGCTCGCGCAGCCGCATGTCCGTGCGGCGGATTTCCGCGGCACCGGGCAGGAACGCCAGCACCGAGCCACGCTCGGCCCCGAGCGCTTGCGCGATGGCGTCGGCCATCTGCCGCTCGAGCGGCACGTCGGGCCTGCGGCCGAGATAGCGCGTCTCGACCGGAAAGGCGCGGCCTTCGCTTGCGATCACCGGCGCGTCGCCCAGAAGCCGCGCCACGCGCGCACCGTCGAGCGTCGCCGACATCACGAGGATGCGCAGGTCCTCGCGCAACCCCGCTTGCGCGTCGCGCGCCAGCGCAAGACCGAGATCGGCATCGAGGGACCGTTCGTGAAACTCGTCGAACAGCACCGCGGCGACGCCGGTCAACTCGGGATCGTCGAGAA
>JBDHSY010000298.1:0-4518 GCA_039808405.1 Xanthobacteraceae bacterium | reverse complement strand
TCACCGCGATGCGGGCAAGGTGCGCGATACGGCGCGTGGTGGCGGCGTCGACGGACATAATAATAATGGCTCCGCGGGCGGATCGTTCGCCTGCCCTATAACAGGTTTCGCTTTACCGCCGCAACCTTGCGGGGAACGGGATCCTACCCGGCGAGCGCCGCGAGGCGCGCGCGGGCCTCCTCGGCAAGCGCCCGGGTCAGGTCCTGCGCCGGCACGTCGCGGCCGAGCGCCACCGCCTGCCCGGCCCAGACGTTGGTGAAGTCGGCGCGGCCGAGCTTTTCCGCCGCCGTCTTGAGCGGTCCGAACGCGGCCGCCGCATGGGGAAAGCCGGGGTGCGCGGCCGTCACCGGGCCGATCTCGGCCATCGCGCGGTTGACGACGCCGCGCGCGGCGCGCCCCGTCATCACATTGGTGATCGCGGTGGCGCCCTCGCCCGCCGCGGCAAGCCGCTCGCGGATGACGGCGCTGACCTTCGATTCCGGGGTACGCAGGTAGGCGGTGCCGATCTGCACTCCGGCGGCGCCGAGCGCGAAAGCCGCCGCGATGCCACGGCCGTCGGCAATGCCGCCGGCGGCGATCACCGGCACATCGACCGCATCGACCATCTGCGGCACCAGCGCAAAAGTGCCGGACTGGGTGGCGATGTCATCGGTGAGGAACATGCTGCGATGGCCACCGGCCTCGGCCCCTTGCGCGATGATGGCCTCGACGCCGCGCGCGGCAAGCCAGCGCGCTTCCTCGACCGTGGTCGCGGAGGCAACGACCACGCTGCCCGCCGCCTTGACGCGCGTCAGCAGCGACGGCTCCGGCAGGCCGAAATGGAAGCTCACCACCTCCGGCCTGACCTCTTCGACGACCTCGCACATCGCCGCGTCGAACGGCGCGCGCGCGGCCGTCGGCACCGGCATGTCCGGATCGAGATCCAGTTCCTCGTAATAGGGCGCGAGCCGCTCGCGCCACGCCGCCACGCGCGCCGGTTCCGGCGCCGCCGGGGTATGGGCGAAGAAGTTCATGTTGACCGGCGCCGACACCTGCTGACGGACGATGTTGACCTGCTCGCGCGCCTTGTCGGGCGTGAGCATGGCGCAGGGCAGCGACCCGAGGCCGCCGGCCTTGGCGACCGCGACCGCAAGCTCGGTATCGATGGCGCCGGCCATCGGCGCCTGCACGATCGGCAGGGCGATGTTGAACAGGTCAAGCAGTCGGCAGTCGGGCCACATGGCAGTACTCATTCGATGTTGATCGGGTTGATGTCTCACCTAGCACGGCGGAAGGGGCGTCCGAATACGGCGTTCGGCTACATATGCGATCAAGTGTCCCCCGAGGATCGCGCGCTCAGTCCGAGCGAGGCGCTGCTAGCGACCAGTGCGGAAGCCGCGATCACACTCGGAACCACCAACCCGCTTTCGTGAAACAGGCTGACGGTGAGCGGTCCCGCGATTTGCCCGAATGCGAATGCGGTGGTTTTCATGGCGATCAGGCGTGCCGCGTGACCGCCGCCAAGGCGACGCGCCTCCTGTATGCCCGCCATGGTGATGACCACAAAGGTGCCGCCGACGCACAGCGCCGCAATCATCAGCGCCAAGAGGTTTGCCGCGCAGATGGGCACAATCACCCCGATCGCCAGCACGAGTTGGCTATAAGCCCAAAGACGTCGCGGTGAGAGCCTCGGCAGACAGCGTGCGGCGATTGCCGTGGAGATTGCCGCCGCCGCCCCCAACGCCGGCCAGACCCAACCGAACACCGAAGGATCGGGGATGACCTCCCTTGCCAAGGCCGGCAGGTAGGTCGCGGGAATAATATAGCCATAGCCGAACGCGCCATAACAGGCGACGCAAAGCCAGGCGTGACCGGACAACCGGCCGCGCTCCGGTTCTCCTCCGGACCAGACCGGCCCGGCATCCTTCGCGAGTCGACGCCACAAAAGGAGAGTGCAAAGCGCCGCGATCGAGCCGAACAGAATCCATGTCGCCCGCGATCCCAACGCGACCGCTCCGGCCCCGAGGCATATCAGACCGGACAGGCAAATCCCGATTCCAACCCCCGAGAACACCGGTCCCGACCATCCTGGCTCGACCCTGCGGGCAAGGATCGACATGGTCCACGCGGACACACCCACCAGAACAAACGCGCTCGCCGCGCCCGCCAGAAAACGCAGGGCAAACCACAGGGCGAAATTGCTCGTCAGCCCCATGCCGAGCGTAAACGCGGCGGTCGATAACATCCCCCACCGGATCGCCCACGCCGGACGTATCGCCACGATCATGCAGATCGCGGCCCCGACCAGGTAACCCGCATAATTCGCGGTCGCGAGCCAGCTTCCTTGCGCCAGAGGCAGGCCCACATCCTGCTGCATTACCGGAAGCAGCGGCGTGAAGGCGAAGCGGCCGATCCCCATCGCGACCGCAAGCCCGGTCATTCCGGTCAAAACGGCGGTCATAACGGTAGGCGGTGTCGACAAAGGCTTGAGCAAATCGGTCTGCGACATTGCGGTTGAGGGATACTGTTCGAGGCGTCCAAAATGAGTAGCGGCACGTCATTCCAAAAAAATTGAATCCGCCGCCCGGGAACGTACTCTCGTTTCCGGTTCTTAAAAATTGAATATATGAGAGTATGTTATTCTCATATACTGAACATTGCCGCGAGGCCCCCCGATGAACTTCGCCGATTTGCAGATCTTCAAGACGGTAGCGGAAGAAGGCGGCATCACCAAAGCCGCACGCAAGCTCCACCGCGTGCCCTCCAACATCACGACGCGCATCAAACAGCTCGAGACCGAGGTGGGGACGCTTCTGTTTCATCGCAGCCGCCAGCGCCTGTATCTGTCGCCAAAGGGCGAACTCTTGCTGGGCTATGCGGCGCGACTGATCGATCTGTCCGAAGAGGCCCGTCATGCGGTCGCCGGCACCAAACCCCGCGGCCTGCTCCGGCTCGGCGCACTTGAAAGCACGGCTGCGAGCCGTTTGCCGGCGGTGCTCGCGGAGTTTCACCGCCGCTACCCCGACGTGCGCCTTGAACTCACGACCGGCACAAACGACGCCCTGGTTTCGGATGTCAGCGAGCGGCGGCTCGATGCCGCATTCATCGCGGAGCCACCATCCGAACGCGAACTCCTCCACCTGCCGGTCTTTCACGAGCGTCTTGTCGTCATTTCGAGCGCCGATCATCCACCGATCAACAGCGCTCGCGATGCCCGGGATGAAAGCCTCATCGCCTTTCCGAACGGTTGCGCCTACCGCCGCATCCTCCATCACTGGCTAAAGCGCGACAGTCTGAGCAACCTTCGCGTGCTCGAACTCAGTTCATACCATGCCATCGTCGCCTGCGTTGCGGCAGGGGCCGGGATCGCCCTGGTGCCGGAAACGGTGCTCGCCGCGATGCCGCAGGCTCGCGTTCGCCGCAACGCCCTGCCGCGAGCCCAAAGCGACATCGTCACACCTTTGATCTGGCGCAAGGGTGAAATTTCGCCGTCCGTGCTGGCGCTGCGCACGCTTGCGGTCACGGTCGCCAAGGGTGCGCCATCGAAGAGCGACCGGCGGCGTGGACGAAGCAGATCGTAGCGCAAGCCGGGCATGCAAACCAAGCATGTCCGACGCTTCGCTTTGCCACGCGCATCGGGCGCGTGATATGCGACAGCGATGACCGCCGCCGTCCTGCCCCTCACCGAAGCCGCCGCCCAGTGGCCGCCACGCGGCGCGCTGATCGGGCTCGACCTCGGCACCAAAACCATCGGCGTCGCCGCCTCCGATCCCGACCGCCGGCTCGCCACCGGCGTCACCACGATCGTCCGCAAGACTTTTACGAAAGACGCAGCGCTTTTGCTGGCGCTCGCCGCCGAGCGCGGCGCGGTCGGCTTCGTGCTCGGGCTGCCGATCAACATGGACGGCAGCGAAGGCCCGCGCGCGCAATCGGCCCGCGCCTTCGCCCGCAACCTCGCAAGGCTGACCGCGCACGCCATCGGCCTGTGGGACGAGCGGCTGTCGACTGCCGCAGTGGAGCGCGAACTGATCGCGCTCGACGCCAGCCGCGCCAGGCGCGCCAGGGTGATCGACGAGCACGCCGCCATCTTCATCCTGCAAGGCGCGCTCGACCGCCTTAAGGTGCTGCCCCCTTCCTTCCCTTCCCCGCCTGCGAGGAAGGATTAGGGTGCGGGCAGCGCCCGCTGCAACAGCGCGCGCGCCTCGTTGGCCGCAAGGTCGGCGGCGCCATAGAAGCCGGCATGGCGTTCGGCAAGCCGCGTGCGCGCGAACAGGTCGGCATGCGCCGGGTGCACGGCGTTGAGCGCCGCCGTCGCCGCCAGCAGCGCCAGCGTCTCGACCGCAAGCCGTGCGGAACGCTCGCTGTCCGGCGCACGGAACGTTGCCCCGATGAACGCCACCGCCTCGGCCGCGCCCGGCAGCCCGCGCGTCTCGTTTGCGAGCGCCGTCATGACGGCCATCGCCGCCTCGCCCTCCCGCGCCAGCGCCCGCAGCACGTCGAGGCACATCACGTTGCCGGAGCCTTCCCAGATGGCGTTGA
>JBDHSY010000297.1:0-4536 GCA_039808405.1 Xanthobacteraceae bacterium | reverse complement strand
GCTGTCGGCGGCGGGCGCGGTGGAGGCCGTGTTCTCGCTGCTGACGCTGGAACACCAGCGCATTCCGCCGACCATCAACTACGACGTGCCGGACCCGGCCATTCCGTTCGACGTGGTGCCGAACGTCGCCCGCGACGCCCGCGTCACCACGGTGATGTCGAACTCGTTCGGCTTCGGCGGGCAGAACGCAACGCTGATCCTGACGGGGGAGCCGGCTTAAGCCCGCACGGTTGACGCTGGCGCCCGAACCGGCAATACGGCCCTACCCTTTTCGCCAACGAGAACGATGCTGTCATGCGCGCGCTGAGCCTTGTTGCCGACCGGCAACTGACGATCACCGAAACCGCACCCCCGGCCCCGCCGGCGGCCGGCGAGGTGCAGATCCGCGTCAGGGCGGTCGCGCTCAACCATATCGACGTCTGGGGCTATCGCGGCATGGCCTTCGCCAAGCGCAAGCTGCCGCTGGTGGTCGGCGCCGAGGCGGCGGGCGAGATCGCCGCGGTCGGCGACGGCGTCACCCGCTTCAAGGTCGGCCAGCCGGTGGTGATGTACGGCGCGCTGACCTGCGGGCAGTGCCGCGCCTGCCGCGAGGGCCGCGACAACCTGTGCGAAAACGTCGCCGGCATCATGGGCTTCCATGTCGACGGCTTTGCCCGCGAACTGTTGAACATGCCCGAGCGCCTCGTCATTCCGGTGCCGGATGGCGTGTCCTTGCGCGATGCCGCCTGCGCGCCGATCGCCTTCTCCACCGTGCAGCACATGCTGTTCGACAATGCGAAGCTCGAGCCCGGCGAAACCGTGCTGGTGCATGCCGGCGCATCGGGCATCGGCACGGTGGCGATCATGATGGCGAAGGCGATCGGCGCCACCGTCATCACCACGGTCGGCAGCGACGAAAAAATCGAGGGCGTGAAGAAGCTCGGCGCCGATCACGTCATCAACTACCGCACCGACCGCTTCGAGGGCGTCGTGCGCAAGCTGACGAAGAAGAAGGGCGTCGATGTGGTGTTCGAGCATGTCGGCGCCGATACCTTCCCCGGTTCGCTGTTGTCGCTGAAGCGCGGCGGCCGCCTCGTCACCTGCGGCGCCACCTCCGGGCCGACCACGACGCTGAACCTGATGCAGCTGTTTCAGCAGCAGTATCGCATCATCGGCTCGTTCGGCGCCTCGATGCGCAACATCGCCGAGAGCCTCGACAAGATGGCCGCCGGCATGACGCCGATCATCGACACCGAGGTGGCGCTCGACGACGTCGCCACCGCGCTCGCGCGCATGGAAAGCCGAAAGGTGTTCGGCAAGATCATCGTCCACTTCTGATGCCGCCGCGCTGGCTCCTTCGCGTCCGTAGCGTGCTGAAGCCGATCGGCGACGCGACGATCGGCGCGCTGACCATCGCGCTGTTGCGCTTCACCCGGCTGTTCGATCCGATCCGCACCGCCAACCTGTTCGCCTGGATCACGCGGCGGATCGGCCCGTGGCTGCGCGAGAACCGCATCGGCCGCGCCAATCTCACCGCCGCCTTTCCCGAAAAGTCGCCGCAGGAGATCGATGCCATCCTCGCCGGCGTCTGGGACAATCTCGGCCGCGTCGCCGCCGAGTTCGCCCATCTCGACCACATCTGGGCCTACGACCGCGCCCACCCGGACCAGAGCCGCATCGAGATCCCCGAGCGCACGCACGAACTGTTCGCAAAGCTGCGCACCGACGGCAAGCCGGCGCTGATCTTCGCCAGCCATCTCGGCAACTGGGAATTGCCGGCGCTGGCGGCAACGGCGCACGGCCTCGACGCCGCCGTGCTGTTCCGCCGCCCCAACATCGCCGCCGCCGACCGCGCCATCCACGAGTTGCGCGCGGTCAAGATGGGGCAGCTGATCGCCGCCGGCCCCGATGCGCCGTTCCGGCTGGCGCAGGCGCTGCAACAGGGTCTGCATGTCGCGATGCTGGTCGATCAATGGTTCACGCGCGGCGTCGAGGTGCCGTTCTTCGGCCGCAAGACCACCGCCAACCCGACGCTGGCGCGCCTGTTGCGGCAGATCGAATGCCCGATCCACGGCGTGCGCATCATCCGCCTGCCCGGCCATCGCTTCCGCGCCGAGCTGTCGGAGGAAATTGCGCCGGTCCGCGACGCCGGCGGCGCGATCGACGTGCAGGCGACGATGCAGGCGATCACCACGGTGGTCGAGGGCTGGGTGCGCGAGCACCCCGAGCAGTGGCTGTGGCTGCACCGCCGCTGGCGGTAAACCGTCAGCGTCCCGTCTTCACCCGCGTCCACAGCCGGCTGATGGTGCGCTGGATCGCCGGCGGGCGCGCGGTGATGATGAACAGCTTTTTCATCGTCGCCTCGTCCGGATAGATGTCCTTGTCGTCGATGACCTTCTGCGAGATCAGCTTCTGGCTGGCGAGGTTGCCGTTGGCATAGGACAGGAAGTCGGAGTTTTTCGCCGCGACCTCGGGCCGCAGCAGATAGTCGATCAGCGCGTAGGCTTCCTCGACGTTCCTGGCGTCGTTCGGGATCGCGAGGTTGTCGAAAAACATCTGCGCGCCCTCCTGGGGGATCGCATAGCCGATCTCGACCCCGCCCCCGGCTTCGGCGGCGCGGCGACGCGCCTGCATGATGTCGCCCGACCAGCCGACCACGAGGCAGATCTCGCCGCCGGCCAGCGCGCTCAAGTATTCCGACGAATGAAACTTGCGCACAAAGGGCTGCACCTTGCGCACCACGTCGGCCGCCTTCTCGAGGTCCGCCTGCGCGGTCGAGTTCGGGTCGAGGCCGAGATAGTGCAGCGCCGCCGGCAAAATGTCGTCGGCGGAATCCAGCATCTGCACGCCGCAGTCCTTGAACTTCGCCAGGCTCTCCGGATCGAACACCTGCGCCCACGAGTCGATGGTCGCGCCCGGCCCCAGCGCCTTCTCGACCGCCTTGACGTTGTAGCCGATGCCGGTGGTGCCCCACATGTAATTGACGGCGTACTGGTTGCCCGGATCGTAGATCGCAAGCCGCGCGGCAATCTCGGGCCAGACATGGGCAAGGTTCGGCAGCTTGCTCTTGTCGAGTTTGGTCACGATATTGGCGGCGATCTGCCGTTGCAGGAAGTACGCGGTCGGCACCACCACGTCGTAGCCGGAGTTGCCGGCGAGGAGACGCGCCTCGAGGGTCTCGTTGGCGTCGAAGGTGTCGTAGACGACCTTGATGCCGGTTTCCCTGGTGAAGTCGTCGAGCACGCCCGGCGCGATGTAGTTCGACCAGTTGTAGAAGTGGACCACGCGCTCCTGCGCCTGCGCGGGCATCGTCATGGCAACGGAAAGACCGGCGAACACCAGGGCGACCAGACGGGGCTTCATCTCCAATTCGGATTCTCCTCGATTGGGGATAACGGATTAGGCCGAAAACCGGGGTCAGGCGTGTGCCATCACGGCGGCCAGCCGCTCCAGCGCGGCGTCGAGGGTTGCGTCCTTCTTGGCGAAGCAGAAACGCACCACCGAGGTCACGGCGTTTTCCTCGTAGAAAGCCGAAACGGGGATCGCCGCCACCTTGTGCTCGGCAACGATGCGCTTGCAGAACGCCTCGTCGCTTTCGTTCAGCTTGAGCGGTGCGAGATCGACGTTGAGGAAGTAGGTGCCTTGCGAGTCCAGCACCGGAAAGCCGATGCGACGGAGCCCTTCGGTCAGCCGGTCGCGGCTCTGCGCCAGCTCTTTCCGCATGCCGAAGAAATAATCGTCGGGCTTGCCGAGGCCGTAGGCGACGCCGACCTGCAGGTTCGGCGGCGTGGTGAAGGTGAGGAACTGGTGCGTCTTGGCGACCACGCGCAACAATTCCGGCGCGGCGCAGACGAAACCGATCTTCCAGCCGGTCAGCGCAAAAATCTTGCCGGCCGAGCCGATCTTGACGGTGCGCTCGCGCATCCCGGGAATGGCGATCAGCGGGATATGCTCGCGGCCGTCGAACACGACGTGCTCCCACACCTCGTCGCAGATCGCGACCGCGTCGAACTGCTGGCAGTAGCGCGCCAGCAATTCGAGGTCCTCGCGCGGATACACCACCGCCGCCGGATTGAGCGGGTTGTTGAACACGACGAAGCGGGTTTTTTCGTTGAAGGCGGCGGCCAGCGCTTCGTCGGTCAATCGCCAGTGCGGCGGCTCGAGCCGCACGAAACGGGGAATGCCGCCCGCCTGCCGGATCAGCGGCACATAGGCGTCGTACATCGGCTGGAACAGCACCACCTCGTCGCCGGGCTCGATCAGCCCGATGATCGAACTGGCCAGCGCCTCGGTTGCGCCCGACACCACCAGCACCTCGGCCATGGGGTCGAACTCGACGCCGTGCCAGCGCGCATAATGCGTCGCGATGGCCTTGCGCAGTTCGGGAATCCCCATCATCGACGGATACTGGTTGTTGCCGTGCATCAGGGCCTCGGCGGCGGCGCGGCGGATATCCTCCGGCCCCGGATCGTCGGGAAAGCCCTGCCCGAGATTGATGGCGTCGTGGTCGCGCGCCGCCTGCGACATCGCCTCGAAGACCGTGACCGGCAGATTGGC
>JBDHSY010000296.1:0-4564 GCA_039808405.1 Xanthobacteraceae bacterium | reverse complement strand
CCGAGCGCTGGTTCTGGTTCGATCCGCCGTTTCACTCCGGGCAGTCGGCGCTGCTGCACCGCCAGCCCGACGACGTCTGGCGCATCGACCTGCAACTCGGCCCCGACGCCGACCCCGCGGTGGAGAAACAGCCGGACAACGTGCGCCCGCGCATCGAGCGCATGATCGGACACGGCGATTTCACCTTCGAGTGGATTTCCGTCTACAAGTTCCAGAGCCGGCGCATGCCGCGGTTCGTGCACGAGCGGGTGATCTTCGCGGGCGATGCCGCGCATCAGGTCTCGGTATTCGGCGCGCGCGGCGCCAATTCCGGCCTCGAGGACGGCGAGAACCTCGCCTGGAAGCTCGACCTCGTGCTGCGCGGCCGCGCGCCGCAGTCGCTGCTTGCGAGTTACGATATCGAGCGCGGGCAGGCGGCCGACGAGAACCTGCGCGCGTCGACCTTCTCCACCGATTTCATCGCGCCGCACTCGGCGCAGGAGCGGCGGCTGCGCCACGCGGTGCTGAACCTTGCGCGCGACACCGAGTTCGCCCGCCGCATGGTCAACGGCGGCCGGCTCTCGACGCCGTCGCGCTACGACACCCCGCTGTCGACGCCCGACGATATGCCATGGTCCGGCGGGCCGCCGCCGGGCACGCACATGCCGGACGCGCCGCTCACTGACGCCGGCGGCCGCGAGGTGTTTCTGACCGATGCGTTTCAGGCCGCGACCCGCGCCTGCGGCGGTGGTTTTGTGCTGGTCGAGGCGGCGAACGGCACTGCTGCGGCGATGCCGGACGGCGTCGGTCACGTGCGCATCGGCGACGGTGCGCCGTTTGCCGACCGCGAGCGGCTGTTCGCGCAGCGCTATGCCGCAGCCCCCGGCGCCGCCTATCTGCTGCGGCCCGATGGCTACGTCGCCGCGCGCTTCCGTGCACCGACCCGCGAGGCCATCGACACGGCCGTGGCGCGCGCGACCGGACAGGCATGAGGGACGCCATGGCCCTTTCGACCAGGACCTTTCAGCCATGACGCTTTCGACCATGACGCTTTCGACCGCCTCCAACTTCGCCGATCCCGATGCCGCCTATCGCCTCGTCGTCGAGGCGCATCGCGGGCTCAGCGACGAGGAGAGCGCGGCGCTCGACACCGCGCTGGTGCTGGTGCTGGCCAACCACATCGGCGACATCGCCGTGCTGCGCGAGGCCATCGCGCTGGCCAGGCGGCACAGCGTCGCCTCGTCCGCTTCACCCGATACGACACCATTGAAGGATCGCGCATGACCGCCACAGGGACCGCCACGACGACTGCCAAGGGGTTCGCCTCGACCGCCGACCTTGCCGAGAAGACCGTCACGTTTTCCGAGATCGGCCCCGATCTCTATGCCTTCACCGCCGAGGGCGACCCGAATTCCGCGGTGATCGTCGGCGACGACGGCTGCATCGTGTTCGATGCGCAGGCGACGCCGGCGATGGCCAAGAGCGTGATCGCGCGCGTGCGCGCCGTCACCGACAAGCCGATCCGCTACGTCGTGCTGTCGCACTATCATGCCGTGCGGGTGCTCGGCGCTTCCGCCTACGGTGCGGAGAACGTCGTCGCCTCGCAGGAGACGCGCCGCCTCGTCGCCGAGCGCGGCCAGCAGGACTGGGATTCCGAATACGGCCGCTTTCCGCGGCTGTTCCGCGACGCCGACAGCATCCCCGGCCTGACCTGGCCGACGCTGACCTTCGAGGGCGAGATGTCGCTCTATCTCGGCCGCCGCGAGGTGCGGCTGATGCAGCTCGGCGCCGGCCACACCTCCGGCGATATCGTCGCCTGGGTGCCGGACGCCGAGGTGATGTTCTCCGGCGATCTCATCGAATACCACTCGGCCTGCTATTGCGGCGACGCGCATCTGCGCGAGTGGCCGCTGACGCTCAACGAAATCCGCGAGTTCAACCCCAAGGCGATCGCACCGGGGCGCGGCGATGCGTTGCAGGGCATCGACACCGCGCGCGAGGCGATCGCCATGACGCGCGACTTCGTCACCACGCTGTACGGCGCGGCCGAACTGTCGGTCGCCAAAGGCCGCAACCTGAAGGAGACGATGGCGGCGGCGCGTGAGGCGATGGACCACAAGTTCTCCAGTTTCGCCATCTATGAGCACTGCCTGCCGTTCAACGTGTCGCGCGCCTTCGACGAGGCGTCCGGCATCGACGACCCGGTGATCTGGACGGCCGAGCGCGACCGCGAGATGTGGGCGGCCCTACAAGGAGGTTGATCATGACCTACAACACGGCTCCCGATATCGTTGCCAAGACCAGGATCGACGTGACGCCGGGCTACATGTCCGGCTTCGGCAACAGTTTTGAGACCGAGGCGCTGCCGGGCGCGCTGCCGCGCGGCCGCAACTCGCCGCAGCAATGCGCCTACGGGCTCTACGCCGAGCAGCTTTCCGGCTCGCCGTTCACCGCGCCGCGCGGCTCCAACGAGCGCTCGTGGCTCTATCGCATCCGGCCGTCGGTGAAGCATTCCGGCCGTTTCGTCAAAGCCGACGCCGGGCTGTGGCGCACCGCGCCGTGCCTTGAGGCCGACATCCCGATCGCGCAGCTGCGCTGGGACCCGGCGCCGATCCCGGACGCCGACCGGACTTTTCTGCAAGGCGTCGAGACCATGACCACCGCGGGCGACGCCGGCGCGCAGACGGGCATGGCGGCGCACGTCTATCTGATCACCCGATCGATGGTCGATCAGCACTTCTACAACGCCGACGGCGAGATGCTGTTCGTGCTGCAAACCGGCGACCTGCGCTTCGTCACCGAGTTCGGCGTGATCGATGCGCGCCCCGCCGAGATCGTCGTCATTCCGCGCGGCGTCAAGTTTCGCGTCGAACTGCCGGCCGGGCCGGCGCGCGGCTATCTGTGCGAGAACTACGGCGGCGCGCTGACGCTGCCCGAGCGCGGCCCGATCGGCGCCAACTGCCTGGCCAACGCGCGCGATTTTCTCACCCCTATCGCCGCCTACGAGGAGAAGGACACCCCGACCGAGCTTTATGTGAAGTGGGGCGGGGCGCTGTGGACGACCGAGCTTGCGCATTCGCCGATCGACGTGGTGGCGTGGCACGGCAACTACGCGCCCTACAAATACGACCTGCGCACCTTCTCGCCGGTCGGTGCGATTTCTTTCGACCACCCCGATCCGTCGATCTTCACCGTGCTGACCTCGCCGTCGGAAACGGCGGGCACCGCCAACATCGACTTCGTCATTTTCCCCGAGCGCTGGGCGGTCGCGGAAAACACCTTCCGCCCGCCATGGTATCACATGAACATCATGAGCGAGTTCATGGGGCTGATCGAGGGCGTCTACGATGCGCGCCCGCAGGGCTTTACGCCGGGCGGCATCAGCCTGCACAACTGCATGCTGCCGCACGGTCCCGACCGCGAGGCGTTCGACCATGCGAGCTTCGGCGAGCAGAAGCCGGTGAAGATGACCAACACGCTGGCCTTCATGTTCGAGACGCGCTTTCCCCAGCACGTCACCGCGCATGCGGCGGCCGCGCCGACGTTGCAGGAAAACTATGCCGACTGCTGGAATGGGCTGGAGAAGCGGTTCGACCCGACCAGGCCGTAACGTTTCCGAGTATATATTCGCGTCATGGCCGGGCTCGTCCCGGCCATCCACGTCTGTTCCGGTCTGATATGATCAAGACGTCATGCCCCGCACGGCCGGCATGAGACTTGTTGAACGGAGAATCATTTGTCTTCCCCCAACGATCCGAAGCTGACGTCGTTTGTCGCGGTCGATCCCGATTCGGATTTTCCGATCCAGAACCTGCCTTACGGCGTGTTCTCGCCCATGGACGGCGGCGCACGGCGCGTCGGCGTGGCGATCGGAGAGTTCGTGCTCGATCTTGCCGCCCTCGATGAGGCCGGCCTCCTCAAGGGATGCGTGCCGCGCGGCGTGTTCGCCAACGAAGCTCTCAACCCGTTCATGGCACTGGGGCCGAACGTGTGGCGCGCGACGCGGGCGCGCATCAGCGCCCTGCTGCGCCACGACACTACCGAATTGCGCGACGACGCTCGATTGCGCGACAAGGCGCTGGTCCGCCGCGCCGGCGTGCGCCTGCATCTGCCGTTCACGGTCGCGGGCTACACCGATTTCTATTCGTCGCGCGAACACGCCACCAATGTCGGCATCATGTTTCGCGGCAAGGACAACGCGTTGCAGCCGAACTGGAGCCATATCCCCATCGGTTACAACGGCCGCGCCTCGACCGTGGTGGCGAGCGGCACGCCGTTTCATCGGCCGTGCGGACAGTTGAAGGCGCCGGAGGCCGAGCGCCCGAGTTTCGGCCCCTCGCGCAAGCTCGATTTCGAGCTGGAGATGGGCGTGGTGGTCGGCACACCCTCGGCGATGGGGACGCGGCTCGGCGAGCGCGACGCGGCCGACATGATTTTCGGCTTCACGCTGCTCAACGACTGGAGCGCGCGCGACATCCAGGCGTGGGAATACGTGCCGCTCGGGCCGTTTCAGGCCAAGGCGTTCGCCACCTCGATCGGCCCGTGGGTGGTGACGCGCGAGGCGCTCGCCCCGTTCCGCGTGCCG